>JAIVJE010000238.1 GCA_020200195.1 Acidobacteriota bacterium
CGGAACAAGGCGTTCTTGCCTCCGACTCGCTGCGATCAGCGGAGATTCGAAGCGCAGAGCACTCGGGTGTGCACGTTGCCTCAAGTGGCAATTCGGAGGTCGGGTATCGCCCGTACAGTAAAAAGGCCCGGAACACCGGGCCTGAGCATCAGGCGTTACCCCGATGCACGGTCCGTGCGATTCCTGCGGCCGAGTCGTGTAGAGCGACAGTGATATTGACCCCCTTGCGACAGTAATTCTGACCCCCCTCGAGGAGGTCACATGGAGCAGGAGCAAGGGAATCTGGTATCTCCGTCTGCGGAGGTACCAGTGGTCGAAGGCGAGTTGGTCACCGCGATTCGCCGGCTGGCGGGTTGCGGATGGGGCACGAAGGCGATTGCCCGCGAGCTGGCGGTCGCGCGCAATACGGTGCGCCGGTATGTTCGGGCGGCGGTGCCGGCGGGCGTGCAGGTGCGGCCGACGGCGCGGCGGTTGTCGGAAGCGAGTGTGGCGGCGGCGCGGACGCTGTTTGGCGGCGCAGCGGCCGGCAATGCGGTCGTGGTGCAGCGGTTGCTGGCCGCGCACGGCCAAGCGGCGAGCGTGCGGACGGTGCAGCGCGCCGTCGCGTCGGTGCGTCAGGCGCAGCGCGCGGCGGACGTCGCCACGGTCCGCGTGGAAACCGCGCCCGGCGCCCAAATGCAAATCGACTTCGGCGAGAAGCGCGTCCGGATCGCCGGCGTCGCGGTCACGGTGTTTCTCCTCGCGGCCGTCCTGAGTTACTCGCGTCGGTTGTTCGTGAAAGCCTTTCTCGCGGAGCGCCAGGACGAGTGGCGCGAGGGGATCGCCGCCGCGTTCCTGCACTTCGGAGGCGTGCCCCGGACCGTGCTCGGGGACAATGCCCGCGCGTTGGTGATCGATCGCGATCGCCTCACCGGCACGGTCCGCTTCCATCCGGCCTACCTCGCCTTCTGTCGCGATTGGGACACGCAGCCGCGCGCCTGTGCCCCTTACCGGGCCCGCACCAAAGGCAAAGTGGAGTCGGGCGTCAAATACGTCAAGGGCAATGGGCTGGCGGAGCTGGAGTTCGATTCATTTACGGCGCTCGAGCAGCATCTGACGGTGTGGATGCATCTCGCCGATGCGCGCATCCACGGCACGACTCACGAGCGCCCGCTCGATCGGTTTCTCCGCGACGAGCAGACGGCACTGAGTCCGCTGCCCGCGCGGCCGCTCCCGCGGCGCGAGCAGCGCCTGCGCCGGCGCGTCGCGCACGACGCGTTCGTCGATATTGAGACGGTGCGGTACAGCGTGCCCTATCAATTGGTGCGCGATCACGTCGAGGTGGCCGTCGGCGAGGAGACGGTCCGCATCTTCCACGGCACGACCCTCGTGGCGACCCATGCGCGCACCCGCGAGCCCTTCGCCCGGGTCTTAGAACCGGCACATGTCGCCGGCTTATGGCGCATCGCCGCGACGCCCGGCCCGCCGGCGGCGCCCGGCCTGGCGACACTCGGCCAGTCGCTGCAAGCGTACGCGGATGCGATCGGCGGTGCGCGATGAGCGTCGTGGTCCACGCGCGCGTCGTGGAGCAGCTCACACGCCTCCGCCTGCGCTACGTAGCCGACCGGATCGACGCCATGCTCAATGACGCCGCGCGGGAGGCGCCGACGTATCTCGACTTCCTGGATGCAGTGCTGCGTCAAGAAGTCGACGCCAAACAGCGGACCCGCACCACCATGGGGCTGAAGATCGCGCACTTTCCGACCGTGAAGACCCTCGACGAGTTCGACTTCAAATTCCAGCCGTCCGTCGATCAGCGCTTGATCCGGGAGCTGGCCGCGGGTCACTTCATGGCCCACGCGGAGAATGTCCTCATCTTCGGCCCGCCGGGCGTCGGCAAAACCCACCTGGCTATCGCCCTGGGCCGCGCGGCGGTCGAGACCGGCCACTCCGTCTTGTTTACGAGCGCCACCGCGTTGCTCGCGGCCCTGGCGAAGGCCGAAACGGAGGGCCAGCTCGCCGAGCGCCTCACGTACTACACCAAGCCGAAGCTCCTCGTGATCGATGAGCTCGGCTATCTGCCGTTCGAGCGCCGCAGCGCGCATCTGTTTTTTCAGCTCGTCGCCCGACGGTACGAGCGTGGGAGTCTGCTCATCACCACCAATCAGCTGGTGACCCAGTGGGGCGTGGTCTTCGGCGACGAAGTGTTGGCCGCCGCAATCCTCGATCGCCTCCTGCATCACAGTCACACGGTCATCATCCAAGGCGAGAGTTACCGCCTGAAACAGAAACGCAAGGCCGGACTGTTGGGCAATCCCACTGTCCCAGCCAGCGTCACGGGGGGCGCTCGCCGGCAAGCCGGCTCGCGCTGACGGTCAATCCGATGAGCAGAGGGGGGTCAATTTTAGTGTCGTAAGGGGGTCAATTTCCCCTGTCGCTTGACATCGGCTATCTGCCGTTCGAGCGCCGCAGCGCGCATCTGTTTTTTCAGCTCGTCGCCCGACGGTACGAGCGTGGGAGTCTGCTCATCACCACCAATC
>JAIVJE010000013.1 GCA_020200195.1 Acidobacteriota bacterium
GGAGATTGGCCGGGTGCCGCATTGCGGGCATGTCGGCTGTGTTTGGTGAACAGTCTGCCGGGGGTGGCTCGTATTACGTGGCGAGAACCCGTTCTTGCAGCTGGTGTGAGCGAAATCACAGTTCACGCGCTCATTGCACCAGCTCGGACTGACCCATGAGAATGCGATTCCCGCCGGCCGTGTGCGCGAACTCGGAGGAGCGCGCCATTGCAGCGAGCGCTTGCGCGGTCTGTTTTCGCTGCAACGGAAACGAGACCGAGTCGAAGCGTTCCGCTTGAGACCCCAGCGCACCTTCTTTGCGTGCGGGATCGAGCGCGGCGTTGAGAAGCCGCTCCGCCTCGGAGGGGCGCCCCAGCTTCACGAGTGCGTCGGACTTGCCAACGCGGACAGTATGAGGAGCTTGCGGTTCGGCTCGTAGTGTCTGCACAGAGCCACGAATGGCAGCCGAGTGTTGGCAATCGCTGCCGCCCTGCCATGCGGGTCTATCGTACGGGTCGCTTCTGGCGGACGCCGATGAGGTGACTTGACCGGATCCGGCTGTTACGCCGAGTCGACGTAGGGTTTGAGCTGAGTGCGTCGGGACGGGTGTAATGCCCTTCGCCCGGGTGCGTTAAGCGGAATGACGCAGCACAAAGCCGACGACCATCGCATTCAAGCGACCACTCTACGTATCGCGCCATCGTCGAGCACCTGCCATCCTATGCGGACGCCGCAGCGCTGATCGCCGCCATTTGCGACGCTGGATACGCGGCTCGCGTCGAGCGCGTCATTCCCGACATTGATGAAGCACCTTCGCCGGAAATGGCGTGTCGGCGTGTGCCTGCGGCTGCTGTGCACCGCACCGCAAGACAGCGGAGTGGTCGAATCTCGGCACCAGTACAATTGGATGATGGACACGGCCGATAAGGCCGGTCCTGTCGCAACGCTGCTCGAGAATCATCGCGCGTTCCTTCGGTATCTCGAGCGCCGCGTCGGCGACCGCGCGCTGGCCGAGGACATCCTTCAGGACGCGTTCGCCAAGATCGCAACACGGAGCGATGAACGACGTCGCACCGACGCTGGCGACGAGGTTTAGTGTCTCGCTGCCCTCAGGGTCTGTCGAAAAGGTGCTCTCAGAAGTGCTACCTCAGCAAGGGCAGTCTCCGACCGTTGACATGGGCTCGATCAAGCCGGTCGGGCGGAGCGCGCGAGCCTTCACCTCTCGATCCCCGAGTGGTTCACAAAAGGGTGCTGCAGGCTGCCGCTGCAAGGGCATTACCTGTGGGATCACGACCCCACAGTCGCCTCAGCATTCGATGGAAGGGAACTTCCGAAGCGCACCGACCACGAGAAGGCGCACGCTAGAACCGCATCGTCAGTGCGAAACGAACCGCCCCATTCCGTGTTCGGCGACATTGCTGTTGGAACCGACGCCGACGTAGAGCTTCGATCCATCCGCGCTCGCGATCAGGCTCTTCGTCCAGTGGTGGTTCAGCGTCTTGCCGGGGAGGTCCACAACCTTCACCGGCCGTGCGGAGATCTGTGTCTCGCCTTCTGAGTACGGAAATTTGACCAATGCGTCCGCGTTCGCGACGTACAACGTGTTCCCAACCAGTGCCATTCCAAACGGCGAATTGAGGCCAGCCAGCAAGACCGATCGCGTCTCCGCAACGCCGTCGCTGTCAGGATCCCGGAGCAGCGTGATTCGATTTGCGCTCGGCTCGGCGCCACCCGCCTTTTTTTGAAACCGCTTAAAGAACCGGCCCTTGAGGCGCCCGTAACCTGACGACCGCGGTGGTGCGTTTGTCTCGGCGACCAGCACGTCGCCGTTTGGCAGCACGTAAAGCCAGCGCGGATGATCGAGTCCTCACGCAAGCGCCGTCACCGTCAGTCCAGCGGCCGGCGCCGGCGTCGCAGCTGCCGTCCATCCTTTCGCGCTGACGATGTTGACCGTCGGAATCAGCGAGCGCTCCAGCGCCGGCAGTACTGGCTGCGGCCCCGTACCCTCGGCGACGGTCAGCCGCGCGGTCGCACCGCAGCCCGCAAAAGCCACGGTGCACCAGACCAGGATCACACCGGATCTAATGTTCTTGCGCGTCATTTGCGTCCCTGCTGAATCTCGAAGCAGCACTTCGGCCGCCCCTCGCGTTCGCAACACTCTTGTACTGGCGTTCCGGCGATCACCGAAACGAAGCTCTCCATGGCAACGCACACCCCCTGGTGCTTGCCGGTCAGTGCGGCAAGCGGACACGCCGCGCCGCGAATGACATAGCTGCCGTTCCCGTCGACGTGCGTCAAGGCGCCGAGCTGCTCGTTCATCATCGCGCTCGCGAGCTCCACGCGTCCCCGGAGCGTGCGAGGCAGACGCCGGCCGCGAGACGCTTCGTCGGCGAGTCCTTCGCCGGCTCGGCGCAACAGCGCGTCGAACTGGGACGCCGACAGCGCGTCGGCGAAGGCGCGCACCAGGTGCGCCAGGAACGGCACGTACGCCTTGGAAAGCACCTGCTCGATCTCCGGGGTCAATTCGAAGATGTGGGAAGGCCTGGTCGTACCGGGCCTCGTTCCGGCCCGTCTCACGACGCCATCTCGCTCCATGGCTGTAATCTGAATTCGGACGGCGCTCCGGGTGAGCGCGAGCTTGGAAGCCATGTCGTCCGCCGTCAGACCGCCGGGCTGGAGGAGAGCCACGATCCGTCCGCGGCTGGTATCCAGAAGGTGTTTTCTCAGCAGTTCCGGCATTGAGCACTCTGCGGCGCGCAGAGGGATCGTCTGCGGTGCCGACGTGTCGGGAAATCAAACGAACCGATGGAGATCCGTACGGTTTCTGTCTGAACTGGCCCTACCCATGGCACGGACGACATCTGGGTGGTCGACGTTTCATCCTGCTGATTTGCCCGCGAACCGTGCGGATTCATTGCCACGTTGAATCGCGTTCGCAATCCTCTTGCCCGGCGCGCATCTTGCTGAATACGCAAACGTCGATTTGCCTATCTCAGGCAGCTGAGCAGCGTGTTCGGCTACGCCATGGTGACCTTCGCCCATTCGGATGAGGAGACGCATGCGATGAAGAAAAGCAGCCTCGTCATCGCCATCGCTGCCGCTTCGTGATTGGTCGCTGCCTGTGCGCGACTCACGAAGGATGTCCAGACCGACCCGTCAGTCAAAGCCCAGCAGGGTCGCTCTTCGTTTGATGAAGAGACGGACGCCAACGTGAAGCGCATGTACGAGGAAGGCCAAAAAGTCTTCCGGCACGACACGTTTGGCTCGGAAGCCTTCTGGGGAGACAAGCTCCAGCTCCATCGCGCGATCCTCGGCGAAAAGCAGGGCGGCGTCGGGCCGGGGGTGAGCCCGAAAGATGCCCTCAAGCTTGGCTTGAAGGTCGATCAAGGCGAGATGCCCGAAGCCGCGGTCGAAATGATCAAGCGAGCGTCTCTCGACCTCGAAAAGCCCGAGACCACCCTCGCGTTGCTGAAGGCGAATGCGGTCGTCGGCGTAACCGGCGTGTTCAAGGACGGCAAGCTGGTGTCGATGGGCATTCAGTGCGCGCTTTGTCACTCCACTGTTGACGATTCATTGAGTCCCGGCATCGGCCGCCGGCTCGATGGATGGCCGAACCGCGATCTGAACATTGGCTCCGTCGTGGCGCTTGCGCCGAACCTCAAAGCGTATGCGGACCTGCTGGGACTTCCGGAACAGGAGCTGAAAAAGATTCTGGAAAGCTGGGGACCCGGCAAGTACGACGCGGAGGTCAATCACGACGGGAAGGCGTTTCGCCCTGACGGGAAATCCGGCGCGACGCTGCTGCCGGCGGCATTTGGCCTCGCAGGCGTAAACAACCATACGTATACCGGCGCATGGAGCAACGTCACGTACTGGAATGCGTACGTCGCGAACACGCAGATGCGCGGACAGGGCGTGTTCTTCGATCCGCGCCTCAACGACGCGAAAAAGTATCCGCTCGCCCAAAAGCTCGGCGACCACAACATCCGGCACGATCCCGACCTCGTGACCTCGAAGCTGCCGGCGCTGCAGCTGTATCAGCTGGCGCTTCCGGCGCCGCGTCCGCCCAGGGGATCGTGGGACGAGGCCGCGGCGACGCGCGGCTCTGCGGTGTTCGGCAAGGCTCGATGCAGCTCATGTCACGTGCCGCCGCTGTACAGCGAACCAGGGTGGAATCTGCACACGGCGGAGGAGATCGGCATCGACGACTTCCAGTCGAGCCGCTCGCCAGACAACCGGTATCGCACCACACCGCTGCGCGGACTGTTCACGCGTATGAAGGGCGGGTTCTATCACGACGGCCGCTTCGCGGATCTCGCGGCGGTCGTGGACCACTACGACCGTCACTTCAAACTGAACCTGTCGGCGGCGGAGAAGCGCGACCTCATCGAGTTCTTAAAGTCGCTTTGACAGGCGCAGCGCGGTTTTGCCGTCGGTCATCAGTCTCACGCCTGAAGGAGGAGGAAGTCCCAATGGTTCGCAATCTTCGAATGACTCGTCGGTCGGCCTGGAGAGGCTTTGGCGCCCTCGGACTCGTGACTGCATTGCGGCCTTCGCTCGCCGGCGCACAGGCCGCACCACCGATCAGCGACGCCGACATCTTCAATTTCGCGGTGAACCTGGAATCGCTGGAAAACGGAGTACTACCTCCGTGGCACCACAGGTAAAGGCATGGATGACGCGGATGCCGGAACCAATCCGGGACCGGTGACCGGCGGACGGATGGTTCCCTGGAAGAACGACGACTTGCGTGAGTTCATGGAAGAGGTGGCAGCCAATGAGCTCGCCCATGTCCGTTTCTACCGTCGAACGCTTGGTAGTCAAGCGGTCCCGCGTCCTGCGATCGACCTCGGCGCCTTCGCCGCCGCTGCAAAGGCTGCCGCACTTGGCGACAATTTCGATCCGTTCGCGAGCGAGATGAACTTCTTCCTTGGCGGAATGTTGATGGAAGACGTCGGCGTGACCGCGTATCACGGCGCCGTGCCCCTCATCGGCAACAAACAGTTCCTCGACGCGGCAGCGGGCATTCTCGCTGTCGAGGCATACCACATGGGAATGGCCCGGTCAGTCCTGTACCGGATGGGCGACGAGGCGCGCAAGGCAGCGAACAAGCTTTCGGACGCGCGCGACAAACTCGATGGTCCGGAGGATGTCGATCAAGGAATCGAGGTCAACGGCAAGGCCAATATCGTGCCGGCGGATGCCGATGCCAAGGCGTTCAGCCGAACACCGCAGCAAGTGCTGCGAATCGTGTACTTAGCCGACAAGCCAGGAGTCTCTGGCGGCGGCCTGTTCCCGAAAGGGATGAACGGCACGTTGAGGTCAACGTAGGTCAATGCGGCATCAAGGCTCCTTCAAAGGTTCGGCCCAAGCGATGCCGCGCCGGAGCCAAGGGCGCATCGAACAGCAGCTGTAGGGGAGAACCAGTATGGAAAGCAGAGCGAAACTCCTTGGCCATCCGATCCACCCGATGCTGATTGTGCTGCCCTTGGGCCTCTTCATCGCCGCCGTCGTGTTCGATGCTCTCTACATGTGGCGAGGGTCCCCGACCTTCGCCACGGTGGCGTACTGGAATATTGCGGCGGGTATCGTAGGCGGTCTTCTCGCCGCGGTGTTCGGCCTCGTAGATGTCGCCGTTCTGGATGATGAGCGCCGCCACGCGCTCAGGCGTCTTGATCGCGAGCCGCAGGCCGATCTGCGAGCCGAAGTCGTGGCACTCGTGATCGGCAGTGTGGCGGGATGGCTGGGCGGCGAGCTCGTCGATCGACTCGGCGTTGGCGTGGACGACGGGGCGCATCTCGACGCGCCAAGTTCCTTGTCGGGGCGTCCCGCTCGACTGAAGTAACGGTTTACGCTTCACGGGAACCCAGGTACACGCGTGCCTCTTGCCCTCATTCGACCTGGACAGATCTACGCTTGGAACGGCCCGTCGCTGCTCCTGGTCAACACGCGCGGGGAGTGCAGAGAGGATGAGCAATTGTCCGGGTACTATTTCCGCGAAGCACGATTCCTCAGGACGTTGCGTCTGGAAGTCAACGGCCGTTCCCCGTGGCCGTGCGAGGCGACCCTTCTCGCGCCTCACGTGCTCGCCTTCACGTCGATCTACCCTGAGTTGGCCGAATTCGGTGGGGGTGGGAGCGGCCAGTCCGGGGACGACGTGTCTATGGACGCTGACGGCATTCCGCATCGGGCCTTGTCGCTGCGCGTCGTCTATACGGTGACCATCGGCGGACTGACGGTCCGACTCACGATCAGCAACCACGCGACACATCGTGTCGAGACCGACGTGGCATGGGAACTCGACGCTGATTTCGCGGACATTCAGGAGGCGCACGGAGGCAAGCGCGAGCAACAGGCCGATGTGCAACGACGGATTGACAGCGGTCAGCTCCATCTCACCTATCAGCATCCGCAACTGAAATACCGGACGATCGTGGCGCCGACCGGGTCGAGTTCCTGGACGGTGAGCGAGTCGACGATCAAGACACGAATCCGGCTCGAACCGCAGGAGGTCGTCGTTCTGAGCCTCCACATCGAGCCGTCCGACACGAACGGCGAGATCGCGTTCACTGACGTCGACGCTCGCGAGGAGCTTCTCCGGGATGGCAGGGCGGCTTGGCGCGCGTCACGGTACCACCGAACCGCCTCGCCGAACGGATTCTCAGCGCAAACGTCCGAGACTTCGCATCATTCCCGTTGCTCGAGGGTGAGCGCGATGAGTGGCTAACGCTGCAGGCCGGAATGCCGCTCTACCCTGCGCTCTTTGCGACACCCTCACGGCTGGGTGGCAGGCCGCGTATCTGGATCGCGGTGAGTCGCTCGACGCGAGTCTGACACGGCTCGGTCGCATGCAGAGCGATCGCGTGAACGACTGGCGGGACGAGGAGCCGGGACGCATTCCGTATCAGGTGCGCCGCGGGCCGCTGGCCCTCCTCGATCTGAATCCCTACTCGGCGTACTACGCCGACTTCGCCAGCCCGTTGATGTTCGTGATCTCGCTCGCGCATCTGTACTCCTGGACCGGCGACAAGACGTCCATCCAGCGCCATTGGGACGTCGCGCGCCGCATTCTCGACTGGGCGCGCACAGACGGCGATAAGAACCGGGATGGCTATCTCGAATACCAGACGCGCTCGACGAAAGGCACCAAGAATCAAGGATGGAAGGACAGCGGGGATGCCATCATGTACGACGATGGAACGCGGGTACCGCCACCGATCGGGACGTGCGAGCTGCAGGGATATTGGTTCGCGGCGCAGCAATTGATGGCGTTCCTGAGCGGGGTCATGGGCGAGTACGCCGACGCGAAGGCATTCTGGCGGAGCGCTTTGGACCTCAAGGAACGCTTCAACCGTGACTGGTGGGACGACCAGCAGGGCTCGATCGTCCTGGCGCTCGATCCGGACAAGCGGCAGGTCGCCGCGGTGACGTCCAATGTGGGGCACTGCATCGCGTGCGGGATCATCAGCGACGAGTATCTTCCACGTGTCGTCGGACGACTCTTTGCGCCGGATATGTTCAGCGGCTGGGGGATCCGCACGCTGTCGTCCAGCCACCGCGCGTACAACCCGCTGAGTTATCACCTGGGAACAGTCTGGGCCGTCGAACAGGCGACGATTGCCTTCGGACTTCGCCGCTTCGGCTTCAACACACGCGCGCTGGAACTTGCGCAGGCCCTCTTCGACCTGGCGGCGTTGTATCCGGAATACCGCATTCCTGAATGCATCGGCGGCTATCCTCGCGGTGAGAGCGGCGCGCCTGGCGCGTATCCTCGCGCCAACACACCGCAGCTGTGGAACGCCAGCGCGTTCCCACTCCTGATCCACACGATGCTCGGCTTCCAGCCCATCGCAGCACTCGAAACGCTGGTCGTCGATCCGGTGCTGCCCACATGGCTGCCGGAGCTTGTTCTCCACGACCTCCGCCTGGCCGGTGCCAAGGCTACGCTGCGATTCTGGCGGAACGAGTCGGGCTCATCGCACGTCGAGGTCCTTCACAGGCAGGGTACGTTCCGCGTGGTGAAGCAACCACCGCTTGAGTCTTTGACGGCTGGGGTGTCCGACCGTCTGAGTGCATTATTCGACAGCATCCGTCACTGAAGTTGCGGCCACTGTCCGACGCGGGCCGGCCACGCGGGAGCAGGAGAGAAGACATGAGGCTCACACTCAAACCTCTCGACGAACAGGTCATGGTGATTACGGGGGCGTCCAGCGGCATCGGGCTGGTCACCGCCAGACACGCGGCGCAGCAGGGCACGTGTGTGGTCCTCGCGGCCCGCAATGAGAAGGACCTGAGTGAGGCGACGGACGCCATCCGTCGTTCTGGCGGTCGAGCCGCGTTCGCCGTCGCCGATGTCGCGGATGCCGCGCAGGTTGACGCGATCGCGGACACCGCCATCCGGGAATTTGGACGCATCGACACCTGGGTCAACAACGCCGCGGTGTCGATGTACGGTCGCATCACCGAGCTGTTGATCGAGGACATGCGTCGCCAGATGGACGTCAACTACTGGGGCCAGGTGTACGGGTCGCGTACGGCCGTGCGGCACCTCCGTCGCAGCGGGGGCGCCCTGATCAATGTCGGCAGCGCATTGTCCGATCGCGCCATCCCGCTCCAAGGCGGGTACTGTGCGGCGAAGCATGCGCTCAAAGCCTTCACGGATGCGCTCCGAATGGAGCTGGAAGAAGAGGGCGTTCCCATCGCCGTGACGCTGGTGAAGCCGGCGAGCATCGACACACCCTTCTTCGAGAAGGCGCGCACCTACCTCGGCGTGGAGCCTCAGCCCGTGCCACCGGTCTATGCGCCAGAGGTTGTGTCCGGGGTGATCCTGCACGCCGCGCAGCACCCGCTTCGAGAACTCATCGCGGGCGGCTCCGGGGCCAAGTTAAGTGCCGCCCGGTTCGCACCGCGTCTGGCGGACCTATACATGGAGCGGTGGGCGTTCGACTCGCAGCAGACGGATAAGCCGGTCAATGATCGCCCAGACAACCTCTACCAACCGGTGCCCGCCGATGGAGGCGAGCGCGGACGAAATTGGGAAGGTCATACACGCGCAAGCAGTGTGTATACACGGGCTGCATTGCGTCCCCGTACGACGGCCGCCGTCATCGCGGGGCTGGCGCTGGGCGTCGGGGCCGCCGCAGCGGCACGCCGCGCGTGGGGACGACGCTCGAAATGAACGTAAGCTGCGCCAGGAGGACCGATGGAGAGCACGAAAACGTTGATGCAGGTCGTGGACAACCCCGCGATTGATCAGGTCGCAGAGCCGCTGAGCAAGGCCGTACGAGAAGCGTACGAAGCTGTTGGACCGATGGGGCAGCGGCCAAGAACGCGCTCCACGGCGTGTGGCTTGGCCACGTGGCGCATGGACGACGGCACTGGCACTCGATTCGGTCGCCAAGGGCGATCCGGGGATGCGGCGCGCGGCCACGTTCGCGATGGGGCTTGGACTCGCGGGGGCGGTCGGCGCCGCCGTGACAGGACTCACGGACTGGAGCGAAACCGACGGTCAATCCCGTCGCGCCGGGCTGATACACGGTCTGCTGAATGTGACGGCGACGGCGCTCTTTGCGACGGCCTTTGCGTTACGGCAGAAGGATTCGCATGATGGCGGAAGGCGGTGCGCCTGGACGGGCTACACGATCGCCTTGGGCGCTGCCTATCTCGGCGCGACCTTGTGTACCATCAGCGTATCGGTGTGACGCACGCAGATGGTCCGCTCCCTAAGGAATTTACATCCGTCCTCGACAGTGCGACGCTGGCGGAGAACACCATGGTCCGCGCGCGCGCCGGCGACACGGACGTACTGCTGGTGCGGCAGCATGGACGGGTCTGCGGCCTCGTTCATGCGTGTGCACACCTCGGGGGTCCGTTATCCGAGGGCACCCTGAAAGATGGCTCGGTCGTCTGTCCATGGCATGGGTCCGAGTTCGCCCTCGACGATGGACGCGTCCTGAATGGTCCGTCCACGCACAACCAGCCGTGTCTCCTTGTGCGCGAACGCTACGGGCGTGTCGAGGTCAAAGTCGCACCACCGCCAGGCGACGGCGCTGCTGCGTGAGCGGGAGCGCCCAGCCTGAAAGCGAGGAGCTATCCGCAGCGTCGAAAAACCCCCAACGCCGTCGCGCCGATAGGGTTTCTGCCTCAAATGCAACCGGCAGCACGCGACAGGACGAACGCGACCTCTGCTGTCGTCGTCAGCCAGGTCGTGGACCCACCTCCCGAATCCCGGATGAATCGAATCGCGCGTCGTGCCCACGAGATCTATGAGGCTCGAGGGGGCGAGCATGGCAGAGCGCTCGAAGATTGGCTGCAGGCTGAACGTGAAATAGATTCTGAATTGTCAGAGGACCGAGGCATTGACGGATAGCCTCACTGCCATGTCAGCCGCAATGAGTGAAACGGTTTGTCGGCCACCAGGCCAGGAGGGGAGCGTGTAATGGCGAATTCCGCGGCAGACGTGCTCATCGACGTCCTTCACGAGTGGGGCGTCGAGGTTGTCTTCGGACTGCCCGGTGATGGCATCAACGGGATCATGGAGGCGCTGCGGAAACGCCAGGAAGGGATTCGCTTTATTCAGGTCCGACACGAGGAATCGGCGGCCTTCATGGCGTGCGGCTATGCCAAGTTCACCGGAAGACTTGGGGTGTGCCTCGCCACGTCTGGGCCGGGCGGCCTGCATCTCCTCAACGGCCTCTATGACGCCAACACGAAGAGGATCTGCGTCGGGCTGCTGACGTACTGAATGCCGGCAAGAAGGTGACGATTCTCGCCGGACGTGGGGCCCTTGGAGCGACCGATGAACTGTTGAAGGTCGCCGAGATGCTGGGTGCGCCAATCGTGAAGGCGCTGCTTGGAAAGGCCGCGGTCCCGGACGATAGCCTGCGGTACCCCATCGAGGTCGGCCTCGTCGGCGACAGCCGGCGGACACTCGCCGCGCTGGTGCCCCTGCTCCAGCCGAACGACCACCGTCGCTTTCTGGAGCACGCGCAAGCCGGCATGCAGAAGTGGTGGCAGCTCATGGAGGAACGCGGGACGCGGCCCGACGTGCCGATGAAGCCGCAAGTAATCGCCTGAGAACTCGGCCAGCGTCTGCGCGACGACGCCATCGTCTGCGCTGACAGTGGGACCGTCGCGACATGGTGGGCGCGTCAGATTCGGACCAGGCGCGGGCAGATGTATTCGCTGTCAGGCATGCTCGCCTCCATGGCGAATGGGCTGCCGTACGCCATCGCCGCACAGATCGCATATCCGGATCGTCAGTGCGTCGCATTCGTCGGCGACGGTGGTTTTTCCATGCTGATGGCCGAGCTCGCCACGTGCGTCAAATACAAACTGCCTATCAAAATCGTCATCGTCAAGAACAACACGCTCGGGATGATCAAGTGGGAGCAGATGGCCCCGAATACGGCTGCGAGCTTCAGCCCATCGACTTTGCCGCCTTCGCGCGCGCCTGTGGCGCCACCGGATTCACCGTCGAGGATCCAGGGCAATGCGGCCCAGTGCTCGATCAGGCGCTGGCAGCTCCTGGACCGGTCGTGGTCGAAGCGGTGGTCGACCTGTGGGTGGCGAATTCCCAATTGTGCTGCACACGTCCCCGAAGGAACTCGTGTGGCTGTGAGTCGGCCAGTGTCGGTGTGCACGCCAGGGTCACGCCAGCAGGCAATGACGGCATTCAATCGGTCGACACCGCGCGATTTCGGAAGGTGCCCGACGGCTTCCGTCGCCTACACGTCACGCCGCCATTGGTGTCTGATACAGCCCACGACAGTGCGGCTGCCATCGATACGACCTGATATCCGCGCATCGACTGCTCGGGTCGGCGCTTAATTCCGGCGTGCGCCCGACCAGCCCCGCATGCGTTCGATGGCCGTTATAGTACCGTTGGAAATCAAGGAGCTTCCTCTCCAGATCCGCGGCCGTCCAGAACAGCATCCGGTCCAGACATTCGGGTCGAATGGTACCAATCAGACGTTCCACGAACGGATGCGAGAGCGGCGCGTACGGCACGGTCTTGATCTCCTTGACGTCGAGGATCCGCAGATTCGCCTGCCATTGATGGAACCGAAACAGGGGATCATGGTCTGAGCTCAGGTACGTCGGCGCGGCTTGGCAAGTGCTCACCGCGCATTTCTTCATGACGCAGCCGCACTACTTGAAATGGATGCTCAAGCTCAAAGAAGTTGAGTTGAGAAACTGACAAAGTAGTACTAGCCTGCCTCACACGCGACGCGGGCTGGCAGGTTAGCGCGGGGCGCCGTCGGCAGATCTTTGCGAGCGGTGGCGATAACCGGCTGGTTCGAACGATCACTGTCCGCTTTTTGTCCGTGTCCTGGTGCAGACAGGCCCCAATCAGCGCCTAGCCTAGGTCATGTGCAGAAAAAGCCTGTTTTATTGTGGTAAATTGGGAGGAACTGGTGCTCCTCCCACCCCTGAAGGGTCTTGAAAACCGCTGTACCCGGAAGGGTACCGGGGGTTCGAATCCCTCCCCCTCCGCCAGTCAACTGTCTTCCCGCAGCGCGAGGCCGGAACGCAACGCATGGACGCGGACGTCAGCGCACAGGCGCTTGAAAGATGGCTCGCGGCTCTCGAACAACGGCATCTCGCGAATCTGACCCCGAGCGAGGTGGCCCGCGCGCTGCGCGCGCTGTCGTCCTGCTACGTCGAACGCCGCGCCAAGCTCGCCCATGGCGGTGCGCTCGACACGGCCGGTAAGCGCGCGGCGTTTGCGCTCTTCTACGCGCCCCTTCACTTCCTCGTCGTCCGCGAAATCATCCGCGCGCTCCCGGATGCTGGCGTCACGCAGATCGTCGACGTCGGCTGCGGCACTGGGGCAGCGGGTGCGGCATGGGCGCTCGAAATAGGCGGCGCACGAGTCCGCGGGATTGACCGGAACCGCTGGGCGATCGCCGAGGCGAACTGGACCTACGCACAACTCGGGCTGCCGGGCCGCGCGTCGCGCGATGACGTAACCCGGCTCACCCTTCGGAGCGTGCCCGGATCCGGCGTCCTTGCCGCGTACACCATCAATGAGCTCTCGGCCCCCGCGAGACTCACACTCCTGGATCAGCTGCTTCGCGCCAGACGCCAGGGAGCACGCGTGCTCGTCATCGAACCGATCGCGAAGAGGATGTCCGGATGGTGGTCCCAGTGGGAGCAGGCATTCGAGCAGGTGGCCGGCGTTGCCCAGGAGTGGCGATTTGCGGTGCCGCTGCCTCCGCGCCAGTGGGCGCTCGGCCGCGCCGCCGGACTCGATCCCCGAGAGCTGACAGCGCGTTCGCTCTGGCTATGACAGCTGACGGCTCCATCCTTTCGAGTAGAATCGCCGCATGCCATACGGCCCTGCGAGCGCCCCCCGGAGAAGCTGAAACGCATGGTTCAGAGCGAACGTCCACTGCGGCGCGGCGTGACCCTCACCCAGCAGATTTTCATCGGACTTGCACTCGGCATCGTTGCCGGGTGGCTCATCAGCGTCTACAACCCGGCGGCGGCTGCCTACTTCCGGCCGTTCAGTCAGCTGTTCCTCCGGCTGATCAAAATGGTCATCGCCCCGCTCATCTTTGCGACGCTTGTGGCCGGGATCGCGGGCGCGGGGCACGTCAAAGTCGTCGGCCGCATGGGGCTGCGAGCGATCATCTACTTCGAGATCGTCACCACGCTCGCCCTGATCATCGGGCTTGTCGCGGTGAACATCACCAAGCCCGGCGTCGGCGTCAACCTGCCGATGGGGCAGCAGTCGGAGATCACCGCGAAAGCCCAGACCTGGGACCAGATCCTGCTGCACGTGGTTCCTGAGTCGGTCATCAGAGCGATGGCCGAAGGCGACGTGCTTCAGATCGTCGTCTTCAGCATCATCTTCGCCATTGCGCTCGGAATGATCGGAGAGAAGGGACGTCCGGTCGTTCAGTGGTGCGAGGCAGTCGCCGAAACGATGTTCAAGTTCACGAACATCGTCATGCACTATGCGCCGATCGGGGTGGGCGCCGCGATCGCGTACACCGTCGGACATGGCGGGCTCGGCGTGCTGTACAACCTCGCGTGGCTGGTGGCCACGCTGTACATGGCGCTCGCGGTACTCATCCTCGGGGTCTTCCTGCCGATCGCGCTGATTTTCAGGGTCCCGATTCGCAAGTTCCTGCGCGCCGTGAAGGAACCGGCAGTGATCGCGTTTTCCACCACGTCGAGCGAGGCTGCGTTGCCGAGGGCGATGGAGGTGCTCGAGCGCCTCGGCGTCCCACGTCGGATCGTCTCGTTCGTGCTGCCGCTCGGTTACAGCTTCAATCTCGATGGCACGACGCTCTATCTGTCGCTGGCGGCCGTGTTCGTCGCGCAGGCGGCGGGCGTCGAGCTGACGGTCGGGCAGCAGATCACGATGCTGTTGACGCTGATGCTGACGAGCAAAGGTGTCGCCGGTGTTCCGAGGGCATCGTTGGTGATCCTCGCGGGAACGCTCGCCAGCTACGGGTTGCCGCTCGAAGGGGTCACCCTCATCCTCGGCGTGGACGAGCTGATGGACATGGCCCGGACGATGACCAACGTCATCGGCAACTGCCTCGCGACCGTCGTGATTGCGAAATGGGAGGGAGAGTTCGCGGAGGCCAGCGACGCCGACCTCGAGCTGGCCGCCGCGAGGGGAGAAATCTGATCGGCGTATGCCTTACGGTCTGACGGACCGGCAACAAACCCGGTTCAAACTCTGGTTCTACGAAGGTCTGCGGGAGACCGGGCCACACGTAGCGGCTGACCACCAGTCGTCCTGGTGGAGGGTGATGTGCCTTACCGGGGTTGATTACTTTTCGACCCTGGGTTACCAACCGGGCATCGCATTTCTCGCCGCCGGTGTTCTCTCCCCACTCGCCACGCTGGTGCTCGTCCTCCTGACGCTTTTCGGCGCGCTGCCGATGTATCGGCGGGTCGCGCAGCTCAGCCCTCATGGGCAGGGCAGTATCTCAATCCTCGAAGAACTGCTGCCGCGATGGCGCGGGAAGGCGCTCGTGCTGTGCCTCCTCGGGTTCGCCGCGACGGGGTTCGTGATCACGATGACACTCTCGGCTGCGGATGCCACTGCTCACGTCATCGAAAACCCATATACGCCTGAATGGATGAACCATCCGATTGCGATGACCTTGCTGCTGCTCGCAGCGCTCGGCGCAGTTTTTCTCAAGGGCTTTCGAGAAGCAATCGGCCTTGCCGTGCCGATCGTGGCCGTCTATCTCGTGCTGAACACCGTCGTGCTGGTCTGGGGCGTCGGTTATCTGTGGGAGCGTCCCGAAGCGTTTTCTCAGTGGACCAGCGCGCTGGCGGTTGAGCACGGCAATCCGCTCAACATGGTGCTGGCCGCGATGATCGTTTTTCCGCGGCTCGCGCTCGGGCTCTCGGGGTTCGAAACCGGCGTCGCGGTCATGCCGCTCGTCCGTGGCGATCCGGACGACACCGAGTCGCGTCCCGTCGGCCGCATCCGTAACACGCAAAAGCTGCTGACCGCCGCCGCAGTGATCATGAGCATCATGCTCGTGAGCAGTAGCGTGGTGACTACGTTGTTGATTCCGGCGGAGCAGTTCCAGGAAGGCGGCCAAGCGAACGGGCGCGCGCTGGCGTATCTTGCGCACGAACACCTGGGGAACGTCTTCGGGACGCTGTACGACCTGAGCACTGTTGTGATTCTGTGGTTCGCGGGCGCGTCCGCCATGGTGGGTCTGTTGAACCTCGTGCCGCGCTATCTGCCGCGGTACGGCATGGCACCTGACTGGGCGCGGGCGAATCGCCCGCTGGTCGTCATTTTCACGGGCATCACCTTTCTCGTGACGATCGTGTTCAAAGCGGACGTGTTCGATCAAGGCGGCGCCTACGCCACCGGTGTGCTGGTGCTCATGGGTTCATCGGCGCTGGCGGTGACGCTCGCCGCACGGCGCGCGAGGCGCCGGTGGGCCGGGTACCTGCTCTTGACCGCGATCTTCGGTTACACGATCGGGGTCAACGTGTTCGAACGGCCGGAGGGGATCAAGATCGCATCCGTGTTCATCGTCACGATTGTGCTGACGTCACTGGTATCGCGTGTAATGCGCTCCACGGAGCTGCGCGTCCTGGCCGTCGAGCCTGATGCGCTCGCGACGCGGTTCCTGGCGGAGGCGGGACACACACCCGTTCGCATCATCGCCAACCGGCCTGATTCAGGTCTGGCCGAGGAGTACGAGCACAAGCTGCGGGAAGCGCGGGAATCGCACCACCTGCCGATCGACGAGCCGGTGCTGTTTGTCGAGGTCCGGCCAGGCGACGTGTCCGAGTTCAGCGGTCACTTGAAAGTGGACGGCGTAGACGTCGACGGACATCGCGTCCTCCGATGCGTCAGCCCGGCGATCCCCAACGCGATTGCGGCGTTGCTCCTGCACATCAGAGACAAGACCACCCAGATTCCGCACGCCTACTTCGGTTGGACCGAAGGCAATCCCATCGCGTATCTGTTGAAGTTCCTCGCCTTCGGCGAAGGCGACACCGCGCCCGTGACGCGGGAAGTGCTGCGGCAGACCGAGCCCGATCCGATGCGCCGGCCGCGAATCCATGTTGGCTGAAACCGTTGGCGGCTATGCGATCAACGAGACCGCCGCCTGATCGACGCCGTGGCCCTTCACGGCGGTGACCTGGAACTGCAGCCGACCGTAACGCACACTGTCGCCGACCTGCGGCGGCCGTCCCAGCAGCGTGAGGATCAGGCCGCTGATGCTGTCCACGTCCTCATGCTCCAGGTCGAGGTCGAACTCGCGCCCCAGCTCATCGACCCGCATCGTGCCGCTGACGCGGAGCCGTCCGTCCCGATCCCGATACGTCTGAGGCGTAGCGCCGGGATCCTCGTCGATCTCACCGACCACCTCCTCGAACAGATCTTCCAGCGTGACGATGCCGGCGGTGCCGCCATGTTCGTCGATCACCACGACCATCTGCGTGCGTTCGCGTCGCATGGTCGAGAGCACCGTGTCGAGCTCCGCGGTTTCGGGGACAACGGGTAATGGCCTGGCGTGAGAGGCCGCGATCGTCTCTCCGCGCAGCAGCAGGCGCAGCAGGTCCTTCACGTGGACCATACCGACGATGTGATCGAGATCCCCTTCGTAAATGGGATAGCGCGTGTGCGGGTCGCGCGCGAGAAGCTCTCGGATGCCGTTGGGGAGCATGCCGAGCGGAATGCCCGAGATGCGGACGCGCGGGACCATCACCTCGCCGGCGGTGAGGCCGCCGAATTCGAAGAGCTCCTGGAGCATCTGGCCGGACTCGGCGCGGATGGCGCCGAGCTCTTCACTCTCCTGCACGACGAGCTGCAACTCTTCGGGGGTGTAGTAGTGGTCGGCATTCTGCGCCTGACGGTTGACCCCGACCGCCCTGAGAAGGAGGTTACCGAGACCGTTGAGCGCCACGATGAACGGGAAGAGCAGATTCTTCAGCCACAGCATCGGCGGGGTGATCCACAGCGCCATCCGCTCGGCGCGCTGCAGCGCGAGCGACTTCGGGACCATCTCGCCGACCACGATATGAAAGTACGTGAGGATGGCGACCGCCGTCACGCTGGCGATGGCGTGCGAGACCAGCCACCGTGGCGCAGGGATGTCGGCGAGCCGGCTGTAAATCCAGCTGGCCAGTACGTGCTCTCCATACATACCGAGTCCCAGGCTCGCGACCGTGATGCCGAGCTGCGCGGTCGCGATGTAGCGGTCCTGCTTCTGTGCATCGCTGAGCACGCTCTGGACCAGACGCGCGAGACGGTCGCCTCTCGCGGCCCTGGCGTCAATCGCCGACCGCGGTGCGCCGACGATCGCGAACTCGGCGGCCACGAACAGGCCGTTCAAGAGAATCAGCACGGTGATGATGATGAAAGCCGTCATCGCAGGTGTTCCTCACGTGGCCGCGCCAGTTTCGGCGGCGGCTTGAACTCGTCCGCCACGCCTCCGATCAGCTCGCCCACGACGTCTTCCAGCGTAATCAGGCCCGCGACGTGTCCCTGTTCGTCCGTGACGATGGCGTGGTGGCTGCGCCGCTCGCGAAGAAACGCGAGCAGCCGATCCGCAGGCATCGTGTCACGCACGCGAAAGATCGGCCGCAGGAGCGGCACGATCGACTGCTCGGGTCGGCTCCGCACGAAGTTGTTCACGACGTCTTTGGTGTGGAGAATGCCCACGACGTTGTCGAGTGTGTCGCGGTAGACCGGCAGGCGGCTGAAGGGGCTGTCGACGACGATCGACACCACGGTGTCGAATCTGGTCGACGCATCGATGGCGGCCAGGCGATACCTCGGCACCATCAACTGCTGCGCGGTGCGGAGGCCGAGGCGGAGCGCGCGATGCAGCCGGACCTGTTCCTCCGGCTCGAGCAGCCCGCCGTCCCGGCTCTCGGCGATCAGCAGTTCGATTTCCTGAGGTGAATGAACGTGCCGGTGTCCAGTGGACGGGAGCCGCATCAGCTGCAGCAGCATTACGCCGCTGCCGTTGAGGAACGCGATGGACCATGCGAACGCATGCAGCGACCACTGCATCGGAAGCACGGTGAAGAGCGCCGTGCGCGTCGGATCCTGCAGTGCCAGCGACTTCGGGACGAGCTCGCCGAGAATCATCGCCATCACGGTCAGCAACAGCAGAATCACGACCGCAGCAGTGGACTCGGCCGACGCAGGCTCCAGGCTCAGATACCGCACGAACATCGGTGCGAGCCGTGGCGCGAGCGCCGCCTGGCCGTAGGCGCCGAGGATCAAGCTGGAAAGGGTAATGCCAATCTGGGAGGCCGCGATGTAGCGGTCGAGCTCCTGAGGGTCCTCGACGACAGGAAGGATCCGAGCCGCAAGCGAATTCCCATCCTCGGCCAGCCGGCGGAGCCGGCTGCGCCGAACGCTGACCGCGGCAAATTCCGCCGCCACGTACAGCGCGGTCAGCAGGATCAGGAAGCCAATGACCGCCGCAGCGAGCAGCATGTCCCGCGATCGTACTGCAAAAGGACAGTAGAGCTTGCGGGACTACCCTGCGGAAGCGACGGTGAGGTCCGGCTGAAGCCGGACACTACGGGGGAGGTCCGACCGTGCGGAAGCAGCCGTGCGGAACCGCCCGTGCGGAATCGCCGTGCGGAACCCTGTACCTACTCTGCGCGCAACGCGATGACCGGGTCGACCTGCGTGGCCCGCCGGCCGGGAATATAGCTGGCCAGCGCTGCGACCCCCGCGAGGACCGTTGCGACGGCGCCAAACGTCAGCGGGTCCGCCGGCTGGATGTCGAAGAGCAGACCGGTCATCAGCCGCGTCAGCAGCAACGCGCCGACGCCGCCAATCAGAATGCCGGCCGCCGCCAGGGTCATCGCGTGACCCACGATCATCCTGAGCACGTCTCCCTGCCGCGCGCCCAACGCCATCCGGATGCCAATTTCCTGGGTTCGCTGGGTCACGCTGTACGCAATGACGCCGTAGATACCGACGGCTGCAAGGAGGAGTGCGGCGCCGGCGAACGTCGCCAGCAGCAGCGTCATCAGCCGGCGCTGCGCCACCGAGTTCGCGACGACCTCACCCATCGTCTGGACGTCGCCGACCGCGAGGTTTGGGTCTTGCTCGCGCACGATCGCCGCCACGGCGTTGACGATCGAAGTGGACGATCCCTCAGTTCGGATCGCAAGCGTCATGGACCCGTAAAGGTTCCGCGGATACGGCCAGTAGGTCGTCGCGCGGGCAGCAGTCTCCATGTCCGCGTGACGCACGTCGCCGACGATGCCTATGACTTCGTCTTCGCGATCGTCACGCCAGGAAATCTTGACGCGCTTCCCGAGCGCGTCCTCCCCTGGCCAGTACGTCTTTGCCATTTTCTCGTTGATGACGACCTTGTTCTGATTGTCCGCCGCGTCACCCTTGGTGAAGAGCCGTCCGCGAAGAAGCGGCACGGCCATCGCCGCGAAGTACTCGTGATCGATGACGCGCACGTCAGCAACCGGTTCTTCGCCGCGGGGCGGAACCGGCTTTCCAACGACCTTGAAGCCGGTGGCCGAGCCGAGACCATTCATCGGCAGGAAGCTGACGGAGCCTGACGCACGCACGCCAGGCAGTGCATCGATGCGTTCGAAAAGTCGATCGAAAAACTGAATTCGGTTGGCGTCCTCCGGATAGCGCGACCCGGGAAGCGACACCCGCATCGTCACCGTCCCGGTGGGGTCGAATCCGGGATTGACCGTCGCCAGACGCATGAAGCTGCGGACCAGCAGACCGGCGCCGATCAGGAGTACGAGCGCCAGCGCGACTTCGACGATCACGAACGCGCCGCGTGTGCGGTTACCGCGAGCGGCTGACCCGGTGCGTCCGCCTTCCTTCAGCGCGTCGTTGAGGCTTTGGCCCGACGC
>JAIVJE010000531.1 GCA_020200195.1 Acidobacteriota bacterium
TCCCCAGCTTGCGCGCCAGACTGGCGATCACGAAGAGCAGGTCGCCCATCTCTTCCTCAGCGCGGTACCGGCCCTCGGACTCTACGGCGCGCCGCAGCTCGGCCACTTCTTCTTCGATCTTCGTCACCACGTCGGCAGCTCGGGGCCAGTCGAAGCCGACAGCGGCGACGCGTGAGCCGATTTCGTGCGCGCGGAGGAGCGACGGCAGCGTCTTCGGCACTCCGCGGAGCAGGGAGCGGGTATCCCCCGCGTCACGCTGCTCGCGTCCCTTGATCTGCTCCCACTGTTCAACCACTTTGTCCGGCGTATCCACACCGGCATTTTTCTCCTCGTCCGCCCCGAACACGTGCGGGTGACGCCGGACGAGCTTGTCGGTCACCGATCTCACGCAGTCGGTTACGTCGAAGCGTCCTTCATCCGCCTCTATCTGCGCGAGGAAAACACCTTCGAAGATCAGATCGCCGATCTCACCGCGGAGGGTGTCGTGATCACCGCGATCGATCGCGTCGAGGACTTCGTAGGCCTCCTCGAGGACAAATCCCCGCAGCGACTCGATCGACTGCTCGCGATCCCACGGGCAGCCGCCCGGCCCGCGCAGCCGTCGGATGATATCGACGAGCTTTTGAAATTCCTCGCCAGCGGCACCCGTGTCTGTCGCCATCGTGCGGATATGCTAGCATTCCGGGGTGGAGAACCAGGAACAGCCAGGTATCACTTTTACGGGTTTCATCCTGTCGCTCGCGACCACTGCGGCCGTGCATTTCGGCGATATCGCGGATCCCAATACCGGGGAGCGCACCGAGCCGAACCTGCCCGCGGCCGCGCAGATGATCGAGCTGATCGCGCTGCTGCAGGAGAAAACGAAGGGCAACCTGATCGAGCCCGAAGAACAGCTGGTCGACGATCTTCTCTACGAGCTGCGCCTGCGCTTCGTTCAGGCGCAGAACGGACAGGGCGAGCGCCTCATCATCGAGCCCTGATCGATCCGCCAGCATACCCGCTTGAAGATCACCTTCCTCGGCACGGGCACTTCGCACGGCGTGCCGATGATCGGGTGCGACTGCGCGACCTGCCGCTCCGAGGATCCGCGCGATCGCCGGCTGCGCCCCTCAATTCTCGTCGAGACTGACGAAGGGATTACGCTCCTCGTCGATGCGGGGCCCGATCTGCGCGCGCAAGCGCTGGCGCACGACATCCGGCAGCTCGACGCCATCATCTTTACTCACGGCCACGCGGACCACATCCTCGGCCTCGACGAGGTCCGGCGCTACAACGCTCTGCAGCGACGCCCCATGCCCTGCTACGGCGACGCGCACACCATCGCCGACATACGACGCGCGTTCAGCTACATCTTCGACGCTGGCACACCCAAGGGTGGGGGCCTGCCGCAGCTCGAGACGTTCACGATCTGCGGATCGTTCTGTATCGGGCGGCTGGAGGTCGTGCCTGTCCCGATCTTTCACGGCACGCGCGCAATCCTTGGACTGCGAATGGGCCCTTTTGCATACTTGACCGATTGCAACCGTATTCCGGAGACGTCGTGGCCGCTGCTGGAGGGGCTCGACGTCCTCGTCCTAGACGCGTTACGCGAGCGTCGGCATCTCACTCATTTTTCGCTGGACGAGGCAGTGGACGCCACACGACGGATCGCACCGCGCCAGGCATTCTTCACCCACATGTGCCACGACATGCGGCATGCACCGACCTGCGCGCGCCTGCCCGCCGGCATGGCGCTCGCCCACGATGGACTGGAGGTGTACGTGGAATCGGGTGATCGCGCGATCAGGTGATCGGGTGATCGCTGATCGGATGATCGGCGATCGGCGATCGGTTGACGTTCGACCCCCACCCGCCGCGCATCGTCCGGCCCGACAAGGCCCCGCCGCTGCTGATGACCAAGGAACAGCGAATCGAAGCGCTCGCGCGGTCCGGCATGCAGGGCGTAGCGGTCGTGCGGTTCACGCAGGAGCTCTCCCAGTGGGAGCCGGAAGCCTTCGTGCGCGCCGTGCTCGTTGAATGGCTCCACGTCGTCGAGGTGTGGGTCGGAGCCAACTTTCTGTTCGGCCACAATCGCGAGGGTAATTTCACGGTGCTGCGCAGTCTCGGTGCCCGCTATGGCTTTCGCGCCGAGAAGATCGACCCGGTGCGCTACAAGGACTTTGTCGTCAGCAGTACGCGCATCCGCCGGTTGGTCGGAGAGGGCCGGGTGGACGAGGCCGCTGTGCTCCTGGGGCATCACTACTTCATCGACGGCACGGTCGTCCGCGGGGCGGGGCGTGGCCGGGAGCTCGGGTTTCCTACCGCGAACCTGAGGACCGAGAACGAGTTGATCCCGCCAGCGGGTGTCTATGCGACGACGGTCACCCTCGACGATGTGCTGCGCCCTTCCGTGACGAACGTCGGGATGAGACCGACGTTCGGCGATGTCGACCAGACGACGGTCGAGACCCACGTGTTCGATGTCGACAGGAATCTGTATGACAGTACTGTGCGATTGTCCTTCGTCCAGCGACTTCGCGACGAGCGGGCATTTCCCGACGTCGACGCGCTGCGCGCGCAGATAGACGCGGACTGCCGCAGCGCGCGGAGGCTGTTCGGGCGCATTTCGCTGTAGAATTGTTGAGCATGCCCCATTCCTCAGGCCAGCCTCCGGGCCGCACGTTCATGCTGCGGCTGTCCGTGCCCGCCGAGGACAGCCTGCGGGCCATCGCCGCCGAGATCGCGCTCAAGGTCGCCGAGTACGTGGGAACCAGGGCCGATCCGCAATCACTGACCGCAACGCTCGAGGAGCTGGCGACGAGCGTGCGGTCGGGAGGGAAAGACGTGATATACGAGTTCCGCCAGCTCGAAGGCGAACTGCTCATCGAGGCACGGTGCGAGGGTCGCACGGCACAGGCACGCCGCCAGATTCCGGCGTGAATCCCGATCACCCGATTGCCAATCACCCGATCACCAGATTTCGATCGCCCATCACCCGATCGCGCGATCGTCGATTCTGAATGCTCCTCTACAACACTCTGACGCGTCGTGAAGAGGAGTTCGTCCCGGCGGACCCCAAGAGGGTGCGGATGTACACCTGCGGCCTGACGGCGTATGCGCGCGGGCACATCGGGAATTTCCGGACGTTCGTGTCCCTCGACGTGCTGCGCCGTGCACTGAAGTATCAGGCGGGATACGGCATGACGCAGGTGATGAACTTTACGGACGTCGACGACCGGACGATCCTCGAATCGCAGAAGGCCGGAATGCCGCTCCGCGAGTACACGGATCAATACATCCAGGCGTTTCGCGAAGATGCCGCCGCGCTCGGGCTCGAACCCACGGAAGAAACGCCGCGTGCGACCGACCAGCCGAATCTCGTGGCGATGGCCGAAACCATCAAAGCACTCGAGCGCAACGGCCATACCTACACCACCGACGGTTCAATCTATTTCAAGATCTCCACGTTCCCGGGCTACGGCAAGCTGGCGCGCCTCGATCATGCCGGCATCAAGAGCGGGGCGCGCGTGGACTCGGACAAGTACGACAAGGAGGACGCGCGCGACTTCGTGCTGTGGAAGGCGACGAAGCCGGCTGAGCCCACCTGGGATACCGGCGTGGGCCCCGGGCGTCCAGGCTGGCATATCGAGTGCTCCGCGATGGCGCTCAGGCTCCTCGGGGAGCCGCCGATCGACATTCATGCCGGCGGCGTGGACCTGATTTTCCCGCACCACGAGAACGAGATCGCGCAGAGCGAAGGGGCGACGGGCAAGGCGTTCTCGCGGTTCTGGGTCCACGTCGAGCACCTCATGATCGAAGAGGAGACCCGCGGTGCCGAGAAGATGTCGAAATCCCTGGGGAACGTCTACAACCTCCAGGACGTGATCCATCATGGGTTCAGGCCGTCGGCGCTGAGGTATCTGTATCTCGGGGTGCACTACCGTAAGCAGCTCAAGTTCTCGTGGACCGCGATGACGCAGGCCGAGGAGTCGCTGAAACGGCTCACCGATTTCCTCGCGCGTCTTGACACGCTGTCCGATGGCCCCCCGAATCCGGACGTCACGCGCAGACTCGAAGAGGCTGGCCGCGCGTTCGCGGAACACATTTCCAGCGACCTCAATACCGCCGCAGCCATCGGCGTCGTGTTCGACCTCGTTCGCGCGCTGAACTCCTCGATTGACGCCGGAGAGCTAAGCGCGACCGACGCGGCCGCCGTCCGCGCGGAGTTCGATCGTGTCGACCGCGTGCTCGGGATCCTGTCGCTGCGCAGGGCGGAGGACGAACGGCCGCCCGTGCCGATCGAGGAGATCGACCACCTGATAGCGGCCCGTCGCGCCGCCCGGCTG
>JAIVJE010000304.1 GCA_020200195.1 Acidobacteriota bacterium
TCGACTCACCGCTCTTCGGCGTCCAGTACGATCCGTCAAACGCCGCGGTAGGCGGCTACGATCCGATCCGGTTCCTCGAAAAGGTGCGGCAGCGCGTCGTGACGATGCACGCCTCCGACCGGTATCTCGCGCCGGGCGCGACGCTGGACGATTTGAAGCGGGCGGACGGTGCGACCGGGTACGCAGCAGTACTGCAGCATGGCGAGACCGGCAAAGGGTTGAACGACTACGACGCGATTTTCCGGCTGCTGGCGGACGCCGGCTTCAGTGGCTGGATCTCGGTCGAGGACGGCATGAATGGGCTCGACGAAGTCCGCCGGTCCGCGGAATTCCTGAAGGCAAAGCGCGCCCAATATTTCGGTTAGGGCTTCGACCGTACGGCTCCAATTTTCACAACCCATGGCGTGTTGGGCGTTTCTGGATCGTCGAGAATCTCGTGCCTCTGAGAGACAAGCGCCAGCCCCTCGGGGCACCAGCCCTCACGGGCTGGTGACAGGAAGCCTAGTTGTCAAATTGCCAGTGATTCTTGCCGCCGGACCGTAGGCGCGCTGAGATCACCGGAAAATCTTGCACACAGCAGCACACCTCGAACGCCAGCCGTTGTGCACGAGGTGCACAAATCGCCAGCGGCTAACCTGCGCGCCTACAAGGCTTTACAGTTGGTGCGAAAGGGGGGATTCGAACCCCCACGTTCTTGCGAACGCCAGCCCCTCAAGCTGGTGCGTCTGCCAGTTCCGCCACTTTCGCTCGGAGGGAATCCGGCCGAAGCCGGAGATTACGCGGTCGATTACTTGGGCGGCTGCGCGGGCGCGGGCGCCGGCGCCGGAGCCGCGGTCGGCGTCTTGAAGCCCCTGATCAACGACCCGGGGCCGCGCTGACCAATGATCCCGAGCGTAATCGCGCCAAGCATGAACAGCACGCCGAGAATGCTTGTCGCTCGCGTCAGGACGGTCGCTCCCGCGCGCGCGCCAAATGCCGTCTGGCTCCCGCCGCCGCCAAAGGCGCTCGCCATGTCGCCCCCTTTCCCCTGCTGTAGGAGCACGACGGTGAGGAGCAGGATGCACGACAACACGTACAGGACGGCGACGAGGTAGTAGACCATAACGGGAAATTATACCGTGCTCTGCCGACTGCGCGCCACTATGTCGAAGAACGCGCGGACTTCCAGACTGGCCCCCCCGACGAGCGCGCCGTCGACGTCCGGATGCACGACGATCTCGTGGATATTGTCCGGTTTCACGCTGCCGCCATAAATGACGTGACAGTGATCCGCCGCGGGCGCGCCGAACCATTGCCGCAGCCGGTTCCGGATGTGTCCGTGCGCCTCGCCAGCCTCCAACGGAGTGGCATTGCGGCCCGTACCGATTGCCCAGACCGGCTCGTAGGCGAGCACGAGGGAGGCGACCTGCTCGCCCGTCAGGCTGTCCAGCCCCGCTTTAATCTGCCGGTCGAGCACCGCGAGCGTCTCCCCGCGCTCGCGCTCCTCGAGCGTTTCCCCGATACAGACAATCGGCGTCAGTCTGCTGCCGAGCGCCGCCACCAGCTTCCGGTTCACCGTCTCGTCGGTGTCGCCAAACAGCCGGCGCCGCTCAGAGTGGCCGATGATGACGTATTCAGCGCCCGCTTCGCGCAGCATGCCCGCGCTGATCGCCCCGGTAAATGCCCCTTCGCGTTCCCAGTGCACGTCTTGTCCGGCCACGCCGACCACCGAGTTGCGCGCCGCTTCAGCGACCGCATGCACCGCGGTAAACGGCGGCGCGACGACGATCTCGACGTCGCTGATGTCTTTCACCATACTGCGGAATTCCTTGACGAACACGACCCCCTCGTGGACGGTCTTGAACATCTTCCAGTTCGCCGCAATGAAGGGAACTCGCATGATCTGATCCTTGTCACGTGCAACGTGCAACGTTCGGGGTGCAACGTGCGATGCGACGTGCGACGTGCGAAGTGCAATGTCCGATGTGCGATGTGCAACGTTCGGTGCGACGTGCGACGTGCGTGCGTGTCAGCCTTTGAGCACTTCGATCCCCGGCAACGTCCGTCCGCCCAGAAACTCGAGCGAGGCGCCGCCGCCGGTCGAAATGTGCGTGATGCGATCCGTGACGCCGGCCTTCGCGGCCGCGGCAATCGAATCTCCGCCTCCGATAATCGTCGTCCCCTTGACCTCGGCCACCGCCTTGGCCACCTCGATCGTCCCGCTCGCAAACGTGTCGATCTCGAAGACGCCCATCGGCCCGTTCCAGATGACGGTCTTCGCGCCCGCGATGATAGCGCGGTACGCCTTCACGGTGGCGGGCCCGATGTCGAGGCCCATCCGGTCGCCAATAGCCGGATCCTCCACGCGCAGCGTTTCCGCGGGGATCCCGGCCTCGGGCTTGGCGGCGACCACGTGATCGCTCGGCAGCTCGAAGCGGAGAGAGCTGGCCGCCGACCGCCGTTCGATGGCACGCGCGGCATCGAGCAAATCGTCCTCGACCAGCGACCGGCCCACCGGCACCCCGCGCGCCTTCAGAAACGTATACGCCATCGCCCCGCCGATGAGCAACGCGTCCACGCGAGGGACGAGGTTTTCGATGACCTCCAGTTTGTCCGACACCTTGGCGCCGCCGAGCACGGCGACGAACGGCCGCTCGGGCGCATCGAGCACGCGGCCGAGCACCTCGATTTCCCTGGCCATCAGCAACCCGGCGGCCGACTGCGCGAGGTGGTGGACGATGCCCTCGGTCGACGCGTGCGCCCGATGCGCGGATCCGAACGCATCGTTGATGTACACGTCGGCGAGCCGCGCGAGCTCGCGCGCAAAACCGCTGTCGTTTTTCTCTTCTTCGGGATGGAAGCGCAGGTTTTCGAGCAGCACCACGCCGCCGGGGCCAGCCTGTTCCACGGCGCGGCGTGCCTCCTCGCCGATGGAGTCGCTCGCGAACACAACCGGTCGCCCGAGCAGTTGGGCCAGCCGCTCGGCCACGGGCTTCAGCGACAAGTCCGGGCTAGGCTTCCCTTTGGGTCGCCCAAGATGGGACGCCAGGATGACTGTCGCGCCCTTGTCGAACGCATAGCGAATCGTCGGCAACGACGCGCGGATCCGCGTATCGTCCCCGACGACCCCGTCCTTGATCGGGACGTTGAAGTCGACGCGGATGAAGGCGCGTTTCCCGGACAGATCCAGATCCGTGACGCTACGTGCCGCCACGGATCACAGCCCTTTCTTGACGAGAAACCGGAGCAGATCGACGCAGCGGCTCGAATAGGCCCACTCGTTGTCGTACCAGGCGAGGGTTTTCACGAAATCCCCATCCATCACGCTCGTGTAGGGCGCGTCGAGAATCGACGAGTGAGGGTTGCCGCGGAAGTCGATCGACACGAGCGGGGCCTCCGTGTATTCGAGGATTCCCTTGAGCGATCCGTCCGCCGCTTTCTTGAACGCCGCGTTGACCTCTTCGGTCGTCGTCTTCCTGTCGACGATGGCCGCAAGATCCACGACGGAGACGTTCGGCGTCGGGACGCGCATCGAGATGCCGTCGAGGCGGCCTTTGAGCTCGGGCAGCACCTCGCCGACCGCCTGCGCCGCACCGGTCGTGGTCGGAATGATCGACAGCGCCGCGGCGCGTGCGCGCCGCAGGTCCTTGTGGGGGAGATCGAGCAGTTGCTGATCGTTCGTATACGAGTGCACGGTTGTCATCCAGCCCTTGCGGAACCCGAAGGTCTCGTGGAGGACCTTGACGACCGGCGCGAGGCAGTTCGTCGTGCACGACGCGTTCGAGATGATGTGGTGCTGGGCGTGATCGTATTTGTCCTCATTGACGCCGAGGACCATCGTGATGTCCGGGTTCTTCGCCGGGGCCGTGATGACGACTTTCCTGGCGCCAGCGGTCACGTGCTTGGCGGCGTCCTCCCGCTTGGTGAAGAGCCCGGTGGATTCGAAGACGACATCCACGCCGAGGTTCTTCCACGGAAGCTGTGCGGGATCCTTCACCGACAGCACCTGGAACTCGTCCGTGTTGACGGTGATCCGATCGCCGCTCGCCGAAATCTCCGCCTTCAGATTGCCGAGAATCGAGTCGTACTTGAGCAGATGCGCGAGCGTGTCGGCGTTCGTCAGATCGTTGACCGCGACTATGTCGATGCCGCTGTCGCCCATGGCGGCGCGCATGATGTTCCGGCCGATGCGGCCGAACCCGTTGATTCCGACTGTGATGGCCATCTGCGTTTCCTCCAACCGTGGGCGGAACAGTTGATTCTAATGAACGGCTTGCATGGTGGTCAAACCGCGGACTACAGTAGTCCGGATCCGCTCATGTACGCGGTCTACAGCATTCTGATCGTAGCGTTCTTCGTGCTCGTGTCCCCGTACCTGCTCTACCAGGCACTGCGGTATCGCAAGTACATTGTCAGCCTTCCGCAGCGGCTCGGCTATCTGCCGGTCTCGTTCAACCTTGACGCCGACGAATCAATCTGGATCCACGCGGTCTCGGTCGGCGAGGTGCTGACGGCGCGCGCGTTACTCGGGGAATTGCGCCAGCGTTACCCGCGCCTGCGGATCTTCCTCTCGACGACGACCATGACGGGCCGCCAGATCGCCCGCAACAATCTCCAGTACGTGGACGAGGTGTTCTACTTCCCGTTCGATCTTGGCTTCATCGTGCAGCGGACGCTCGCCCTCGTCAGGCCGCGGTTGTTCATCATGATGGAGACCGAGATCTGGCCCAACCTCCTGCGAGCGTGCCGCCGCGCCGGCGTGCGGACGGCGGTGGTCAACGGCCGCATTTCGGGACGGTCCTATCCGCGGTATCGACTCGCACGGCCGTTCTTCCGCCGCGTGCTTCGCGATGTCGATCGCTTCTGCATGCAGAGCGAGGAATCCGCGCGGCGCATCATCGACATCGGCGCCGAACGCGAGCGCGTCACCGTGACGGGATCGCTCAAATTCGATTCGCTCGAAATCCCCGGCGCGCCGTCGGCAGACCGTGGTCAGAACCGCGTCCTGCGATTCTTCCGGCTCACGCCGGATCGCTCGGTCCTCATCGCCGCGAGCACGCTGAAAGGCGAGGAGGAGCCGATCCTCGACGCGTTCCAGCGAATCCGCACGACTGTCACGAACGCCCTCCTCATCATTGCGCCCCGCAAGCCCGAGCGGTTCGACGACGTGGAGCGGCTGGCGCGGCGGGCGGGGTGGAACGTCGCGCGGCGCAGCGAGCTGCGCGTCGACGCGGAACCGAGGAACGACGTGATCATCCTCGATACCATCGGTGAGCTCGCCCAGTTGTACCAGGTCGCAACCGCGGTCTTCGTCGGGGGCAGCCTCGTGGACGCCGGCGGCCACAATATCCTGGAACCGGCGGTGTTCGGGAAGCCAATCGTCTTTGGTCCGCACATGGAGAACTTCGCGGAGATCGCGTGGACGTTCATCGACAACGGCGCCGCGCTTCAGGTGCGGTCGGCGCGGGAGCTGGAAACGGCGTTGCTCGACCTGCTTGGCGATCCCGTGCGCCGTGCGAGCCTCGGTGCGGCCGCGCGCGCGCTCGTCGAGGCAAACCGCGGGGCGCGGGGAAAGAGCCTTGCGGTGCTGGCGCAACTCCTCCCGCCAGACGCACCGGGCAGCGTCGTCCGGCCGTTCCGCCGGGGGCGTTGATGCCGCACGGCGCGCCCCATCCGTGATCAGCTCGCTTTACGGGGCCATCGCCCGGCGCCGGCGCGAGCGCTATGCCGCGCGGCCGGATCTGCGCCGGCGCCTGCGTCATCCGGTCATCAGCATTGGCAACCTGGCACTCGGCGGCCGCGGGAAGACGCCGATGGCTGCGTGCGTGGCGCGCCTGCTGCTCGAGATCGGTGAGCGGCCGGCGATTCTGAGCAGGGGGTACGGCCGGCGCCGTGCGGCCGACGGTGTCGTCATCGTGCGTGACGCTGACGCGCTGCGCGCGGATCTCGATCGATCGGGCGATGAGCCGCTCATGCTGGCCCGACAGCTCCCGGGTGTTGCTGTCCTCGTCGCCAGCGATCGGTATCTGGCGGGCCGGCTGGCCGAGCATCACCTGGGCGCGACCGTTCACGTCCTCGACGACGGATTCCAGCACCTGCAGCTCGATCGTGATGCCGACATCCTTCTCGTCGGACGTGAGGACATCGAGACCCCGGTCACGCTGCCTGGCGGCCGGCTGCGGGAGCCGCTCGACACGCTGATCGCGGCCGATGCCCTGCTGACAACAGACGATGACGTGGTCGTCGAGCAATCCGGTTGCGACATTCCGACGTTTCGCGCGCGCAGGTCACTCGGGACCACGACGGCGTCGAGAACCGAGCCCGCGCTCGCGATCGCCGGCATCGCCTCACCGCAACGGTTCTTCGATGACCTGCGGTCCGGCGGCTGGACCCTCGTCGAGACGATGGCGTTCCCCGATCACCATCGCTATGGCTCCGTGGATACTGCGCGGATTGCTGAAGCGGCCGGCGCCGCGGGGGCGATCCGCGTGCTCACCACGGAGAAGGATTATGTGCGGCTGCTCCCATTACGGCCGTTTCCGCTGCCATTCACCTGGGTGCCGCTTACAATAGTGCCCGAGCCGCTGCCGGCGTTCCGGGAGTGGCTGATCGCGGCCGTTCGTGCGGCGCGCGACATCACCAGTGGCTGATCACGCACCGTCTCTGCTCCACCGTCTCGAGTACCTGACTGTCGTCAGCGTCGTGACGCTCGTACGAGCGCTGCCGATGCGAGCCGTGCTCGGCCTCGGCACGCTGCTGGGGCGCGCGTTCTACGTCTTCGACGGCGCTCACCGGCGGCTCGCCGTCAGCAACCTCGAGGCGGCGTTTCCCGTGCGCGCACACGCCGAGTGCCGCGCGATCGCGCGCGAGATGTTCTCGCACTTCGGGCGTTTGCTCGCCGCGCTGCTGAAGTTCAGCACGATGCGGCCGTCGGACATGCTCGCGATCGTGGAGTTCGACGGCGAAGACCGCGTGGTGCACGCGCACGCGCAGGGACGGGGCGTGCTGCTCTTCACCGGGCACTTCGGGTTCTGGGAGATCAACGCACTGGTGCATGCGCTCGAGATCAAGCCGATGGCGGTCCTGGCGCGTCCGCTGGACAACCCGTTGCTGCACGATCTGTTGGAGTCGGTGCGCAGATCGACCGGCAACGCGGTCATCTACCGCCGCGGCGCCATCCGCCGCGTGCTGCGGGCGCTCGCCCAGAACCAGGCCGTCGCAATCCTGATCGATCAGCACATGGCGTCGTCCAATGCGATCTACGTGGATTTCTTCAACCGCCCGGCCGCCACGACGTCCGCGCTGGCGGCCCTGGCGCTGAGGACGGGCGCCCCGGTCGTTCCAGTGTTTGCGCTGCCGCTGCCGGAAGGACGGTTCCGGATGGTGTACGAACATGCCGTCGAGCCGCCACGGAACGACGATCCGGAGGCCATCCGCGACTTCACCCAGCGGTGCACCGACGTGCTCGAGATGTACGTGCGACGGTATCCACATCTGTGGCTGTGGATGCACCGCCGGTGGCGGGATGCCGACGCGGCAGGCGAGCAGGTGGGCGGCATGTTTCCAGCGGCCACACGCGAGCCGCAATGACGCCAGCGGTGGCCATTGGGCTCGACGCGGGCGCGCGCATCGCCGTGCGAGCACCGAACTGGTTGGGCGACGCGGTGATGGCGCTACCGGCGCTCGGCGCGCTGCGGGCGGCGCTGCCCTCGGCGACGATCGCGATCGTCGCCGAGCCGTCGGTCGCGCCCATGTTCGATGAGATCACGCCGGCGGCGCAGGACGAGATCGTCAGGCTGCCCGACGCACGGACCGAAGCGTCCCTGCTGCGAGCCGGCCGCTTCGACACGGCCGTACTCTTTCCCAATTCGTTTCGCTCAGCCTGGGTCGTGCGCCGGGCCGGCATTGCGCGACGCTGGGGGTACAGCGACGGCCTGCGCGGCTGGCTGCTCACCAGCGCGGTGCCCAAGCCGCGCGGCCGCCTCCACCAAGCGGTTTACTATCTGGAGCTGGTCCGGCGCCTGGGGTTTGCGGCGGCCGAGGCTACGCCACGAATCGAAGTGACGCCGGAGACGCGGCGACGGTCCGCGGATCTGCTCCAACGGGTCGGCGTGTCCCCGGGGACGCCGATCGTCGGAATGGCCCCCGGCGCCGCGTACGGGCATGCCAAACGCTGGCCGCCGTCACGCGTCGCCGACGTGGTGGCGCGCCTGCACGCGCGCGGTGCGGTGTGTGTCCTGGTAGGCGCGGCACCGGACCGCGAGGCCGGGCGCGCCCTAGAATCATCGCTGCCGGCCGGCATACAGCCCGTGAACCTGATCGGACGGACGGACCTGCGTCTGCTGATCGGGCTGCTCGCATCCTGTCACGCGTTCGTGTCGAATGATTCCGGAGCGATGCACCTGGCTGCCGCAGTCGGCGTTCCGGTCACCGCGATCTTTGGTCCTACCGACGAGCGGGTGACGTCGCCGCTCGGCGATCACGACATCCTCATTCATCAGGTTTTCTGCCGTCCCTGCATGCTGCGCGACTGTCCGATCGATCACCGCTGTATGAAAGGCATCACGGCCGACGTCGTGACGGCGGCCGTCACCGCGAGGCTCGACGCGTCCGCCGCGATCACGCCAAGAGCGGGGCAGCGATGACGCGTGCGGTGTTTCTGGACCGTGATGGCACGATGCTCGAGGAGGCGGGGTATCTCGATCGTCTGGAGCGGCTCGTGTTCTTTCCCTACACGGTGGACGCGGTGCGGCTGCTCAATCAGGCCGGGTTTGCCGTTGTCGTGGTCACGAATCAGGCCGGCATCGCCCGCGGTTTGTTCGAGGAGTCGTTCGTCGCCGAGGCGCACCGGCACATGAGCGAGCGGTTCGCGGCCGGCGGCGCGCGGATAGAGGGGTATTACTACTGTCCGCATCATCCGGACGGTACGGTCGCGCGTTTCCGGCGGCGGTGCGATTGCCGCAAGCCGCTGCCTGGACTGATCCATCAGGCGGCAGCGGATCTCTCGATCGCTCTCACGGACTCCTATATGGTCGGGGACCGCTGGCATGATCTTGCCGCCGGCCAGGCTGCCGGTGCGCGCGGCATTCTGGTCCGGACCGGATACGGCCGATCCTCGGAGGCCGCCCCACAGCACGGCGTCGTGGCGGCTGCCGTCGTCGACAACCTGATCGGGGCTGTTTCCTGGATCATTCGCGAGTCATGATGCGCCAACGGATGCGCCGACGGAAGCCCCCCCATCCGGACGCCGCCCGCTTGCTTGCACTGGTGGACGAGTTCGCCGGCGTTCGCGTGGCGGTGTTCGGCGATCTGATCGTGGATGAGTTCATCTACGGTGCAATCTCCCGCGTGTCGCGCGAAGCGCCCGTGCTCATCCTCGAGTACGACTCCACCGAGATCGTGCCGGGGGGCGCGGGCAACGCGGCGAACAACGTCGCGGCCCTTGGAGGAGTGGCATCGGCCATCGGCCTGGCCGGACAGGATGAAGCGGGCACGCGGCTGATCGAGGCTATGCAGCGTCGGATCGACGTCCGCGGGCTCGTGCGGGCGCGCGCGCTGGCGACGCCGACGAAGACGCGAATCCTCGCCGGCGGTGTGCACTCCGCGAAACAGCAGGTGGTTCGCATCGATCGCGCCCCCAGAGCGCCAATCTCGGATGCCGACCGTCGCGCGGTCGAGTCGAGACTCTTCGCCGCGATGTCGCGCAGCGACGCGCTCCTCGTGTCTGACTATGGGACC
>JAIVJE010000239.1 GCA_020200195.1 Acidobacteriota bacterium
ACTATACGATTCTTTGGGGAGGAGCTTGACTCGGAAGGGGACAGCCACCTTTTCCGGGCGTCGGACGCGGAAAAGGAGGCAGTCCCCATCGTCAGAGTTTCCAAAGGAGCTGTAACTCATGCGCCGTTCACCCGTTCGGCCACTGCTCGTTGCCGTTTGCTTCGTCGTCTGCTCAGGCCACACGAGCGATCTTCAGACCGGCCCTCCTCACGTCACGATCCCGCCAATGCCAACGATGGAGTCAATCAAGCCGCCTGACGGCTGGCAAGCCACGGGACATATTGTGCCGCCCATGCCGGTGACGCTGCTGCGGCTGCCGAGGACGAACATTACGCGGGCGAAATTTCCCGCGGTCGACTTTCACGTCCATGCCGGCGGATTGAACACCCAGGAGGCCTACGAGACGTTCATCAAGCTATTGGACTCGGTCGGTGTCGGCGCCGTCGTCAATCTGAACGGAACCACCGGCGCGAAACTCGACGCGGTCCTGAAGGCCGGTGAGCCGTACAAGGATCGTGTCGCGACCTTTATTACTTTCAGCGCCGACGGCATCAACGAGCCGGGGTGGCCGGCGAGATTCGCTGGGGAAATGGAACGGGCGTTCAAGGCCGGCGCGCTGGGGATGAAGGTCGCGAAGGGACTTGGGCTCGGCGCCACGAATCCGGACGGCACATACATCCAGGCAGACGACCCGCGGCTCGATGCTGTCTGGGCCATGGCGGCCAAGTACGACCGGCCGGTGATGATCCACACGAGCGACTCCATTGGCCGTTTCTACCCGATCGGCCCGAAGAACGAGCGTTTCGAAGCTGGCCTCTGGCACGTTCCCGGAGACGTCCGCGAGAATTATTACGACAACGGATTTCCGTCGCATGAGGTTATCGAGCGGGCGCGCGAGAACATGCACCGGAAGCATCCCAGGACGCGATTCGTCAACGCGCATCTGGCGATGCTGTATTACGACCCGGAGAAGCTCGCGAAGTTCCTCGACACGCACCCCAACGCCGACGTCGAGATCTCAGCCACCGTGCAGGACCTGGGTCGCGCGCCGCGCCTGTGGCGACAGTTCATCATCAAGTACCAGGACCGCGTCCTGATGGGGTCAGACGGAAGTCCTGACCGCGGCGTTGACGACTTCTGGACACCCCACTGGCGATACCTGGAAACCTATGACGAGTACTTCGCGCATCCGGCGCAGCTCCGAACAGTGGGTGGATCGCCGGGGCACGGTCGCTGGAATATCTCCGGCATTGGCCTTCCCGACAGCGTATTGCGCAAGGTCTACTACGAGAACGCGCTGCGCCACCTGCCGTCGCTTCGTGATTCGATCATGAAGCAGCTTGCGGGTCGTTAGTGCAAATAAAGCTGTTTCGCGATCGAGCATCGATGAGCGCCGCTGCGGCGACCCACGCAGCGGGGCTCATCAGGGTCGCCATTTCACGTAGGGGTCGCGCCCGGATAGTGGCGGCCACGGGCACGTCACAGCTCGAGTTCCTCGATGCAATAACCGCTGCCCCCAACATCAACTGGACACGGGTAGAGCTGTTTCACCTCGATGAGTACATCGGCCTGCCGATGACACATCCGGCCAGCTTTCGCGGGATTCTGATGTCGCGTCTCGTCGAGACGACCGGCATCGAGCAATATCACTGGCTCCACGGAGATGACGACGCGCGCCAGGTATGCCGCGATGTGGGGATCGAGCTCGCGCGGGAACCGGTGGACGTCCTGTTCGCCGGTATCGGCGAGAACGCGCACCTCGCGTTCAACGATCCGCCGGCGGACTTCGACGCGACGGGTCCGTACATCGTGGTGAGATTAGACGAGGCGTGCCGCCGGCAGCAGGTGAACGAGGGATGGTTCCACGGCATCGACGCGGTCCCGGCGACGGCCATCTCGATGACGATCAAACAGATTCTGCGCGCGGAGGAGATCCTTGTGATCGTTCCTGACGGGCGCAAGGCACCGGCCGTCAAGGCGGCGCTCGAAGCCGCCGTGTCTCCGGCGGTTCCTGCCTCGATCCTGCGCACGCACCCCAGGACGACGCTGTACCTTGATGATGGGTCGGCGGCGCTGCTGGACGCGAGCACTCGCGCGCGGTACGGCATTTAACAGCTGTCAGCCGTCAGCCACGAGATGAAAAGGGGACAGCCACCTTTTCCTGTTCGACACCCCGGAAAAGGAGGCAGTCCCCTTTTCATCGACACCCCGGCAAAGGTGGCTGTCCCCATTTTGCCTTTCTGCGAGCACCTACATCGCGCGCACCAAGCGTCGTGCGGTCGCGTCGTTGTTTCTCACCAGGATCAATACGGCGGCGACCGCCAACAGCGGGACGAGACTGGCGCCGACGAGGATCGGTTCGAAGGAATACCGGTCGGCGACGGCGCCGGTCAGATAGGTCGCGGCGATTGTCCCGACACCGGCCGCCGCGCCGCTCATTCCACTCACGGTCGCGACCGATTGCGTCCGGTAAATGTCAGCGGGCAGATTGAGCACCATCGTCGAGAGC
>JAIVJE010000240.1 GCA_020200195.1 Acidobacteriota bacterium
ATGTGATCCAGAGTGGCGCTCAGGGGAACGACCCCTGCGAGCGACAGCTCACCAACAGTTGGCTTCAGGCCGACGATGCCGCAGGCAGCGGCTGGAATGCGGATCGACCCGCCGGTGTCCGTTCCTACCGAGCCGTAGCACATGCCGTCCGCCAGCGCGGCCGCGGCGCCGCCGCTGGATCCTCCCGCCGACCGGGACGTGTCGATCGGATTACGCACGGGGCCGAACGCGGACTCTTCGCTTGTCGTCCCGAACGCGAACTCGTGCAGGTTTGTCTTCCCGATGATGATCGCGCCGGCGTCCCGGAGCCTCGTCACGATCGGCGCATCCGCGGTGGCCTCCGGTGCGGGCAGCGCCGATCCCGACGTCGTGCGGGTCCCCGCAACGTCGATGAGATCCTTGACGGAAACGGGCACACCGTGAAGTGGCCCCCGATAGCGGCCCCCCGCGATTTCCTCGGCGGCCTGCGTCGCGTCCTCGAGCGCCAGGTCCGTCATGACGGTGATGAAGGCGTTGATCTCGGGGCGCGCCTCGATTCGCGCGAGCGAGTCGCGAACGAGATCGGTCGGCGAGACATACCGATCCTTGATGAGGAACGCGACCTCCTCGATCGTACGGCGGTCGATGGTCACGGCCGTTGGCGCCGATCCGCAGGTGATGAGCGGTCCTCCGGGTGGGCGCGGTAATCCTCGTCGGCCGTCCGAAGCGCCACGGTCGAACGCGCCAGCGCTTCGAGCAAAGGTTTCAGCTCGCCGAGTCCTCGTCGATCCGCATCGGCGCAGGCAGCTTCCAGCCAGGTAGCGGGGCTCATCATCAGAACGTCAGCGTGCCGCGCACGGCGATCGGTATCGTCAGGAATCGATGCTCGACTGGCTCGCTGAATGCATTCCAGGCGAACTTGACCGACAGCTCGACGCCCAATGGACCGGATGTGAGACCGCCGCCACCCTCGGCGAAGTAGCGTCGCCCGTCGCCGAGGTCGCTTCTGATCCTGCCGATGCCCGCGGTGGCGAATGCGTGGCTGCCGAGACCCCATCCCGTGGCCCGATCCGCGACGTACACGCCCAGACCCGCGTCGAACGCGCGGGCGTTGGTCAGCTCGTACGGGGCCGGCGACCCGACGCCTGTAAACACGATCCTGATAATCGGTAGTTGCTCGTAGCTTCCCCGCAGCGCCAGCGCAGCACCCTGGCTGAGATCCTCGAGCGGATGCTCGGCGAAGTGCAACGGCTGTGTGTACAACCAGTCGGCGCTGAGCATGACGAAGTGCCGCCGCGGTTGTTGCGAGCGATACGAGTCCGCCCACGCGGTGGACCCGGACAATAGAATGGCGAGAAACACGAGGAGGACGCGGTAGCTCATGCGCGGTGTCGGAATGGTAAGCTGCTCCCAAGGTTAACGTACGACGTGAGCGACCGCATCCTTGCCGCCGTCATGCCGGCCCCGCGGCAGGCGATTGAAATCCGCGACTTCCCGCGTCCCGCGCTTCCGCCTGGCGCCGCCTTGATGCGCACCACCAGGTCAGAGGTGTGTGGGACAGACGTGCACCTCTGGCACGGACGCCTCGCGGGGGTGCCGTACCCGATCATCCCCGGACACGTTTCAGCCGGTACGCTCGAATCCGTCCGCGGCCCGCTGCGGGGCATCGACGGCACAGCGCTTCGCGAAGGGGACCGCGCAGTGTTCTTCGATGTCCACCGCACCTGCGGCCGCTGCCGCGCCTGTACCGTGCATCGCACCCCGACGCGATGTTCGGCCCGTCGGGTTTACGGCATTACCGACTCGGCGACGGAAGGGCTCTTCGGCGGATGGTCGCAGGCCATCTACCTCGAGCCAGGCGTTGGCATCGCGCGGCTGCCCGACGGCGTCGACGTCGATGACTACATCGGCGGCGGATGCGGGCTGGTGACGGCCGTGCACATCATCGAGCGCGCCACGCTGAAACCGGGCGACACCGTGCTCGTCCAGGGTACAGGCGCCGTCGGCTTGAGCGCGATTGCGCTCGCACGGCTCAGCGGCGCCTCTGCGGTGTTTGCGATCGGCGCGCCCGCGTCGCGTCTCGAGCTCGCCATCGCGATGGGCGCGGACGCCGTCTGGGACATCACAGCCACGACGCCTGCTCAGCGCCTCGAGGCCGTCCGGGCGCGCACGCACGGCGAAGGTGCTGACACCGTGATCGAGGCCGCAGGTTCAGCGCGCGCGATCGAAGAAGGGCTCGAGCTCACGCGCGACGGCGGCACATACGTGGTCGCCGGGCACTACACGGACGTCGGACCGAGCGCCATCAACGCCCACCAGCAGATCAATCGGAAGCATTTGGAGATCAGAGGGTGTTGGGGAAGCGAACCGCGTCACTTTCTGCGCGCACTGTTGTTTCTGGAGCGCTACGCCTCGCGAGTGCCCTGGCGGGCAGTCGGCGGCCACACGTATTCCTTGACCGAGCTGAATGACGCGCTGTCCGACGCGGAAGCGATGCGCATCACAAAGGCCCTGGTCGATCCGTGGCAATGAGGCGGACGAAGATCATCGCTACGGTCGGGCCGGCCAGCGCCGGTCCGGACTTGCTGCAGGCCCTCATCGAGTCCGGTGTCGATATCTTCCGGCTCAACTTCTCTCACGGTACACACGCGTCGCATGCAGAAATCTACGCGCGCATTCGCGACGTGGCCGGACGCATCGCGCGCCACGTGGCGGTCATGCAGGATCTCAGCGGTCCAAAAATCCGCACCGGTCCCCTCCCCGAAGGCCGACCCATCCTGCTCAATGCGGGCGACGAACTGCGCATCCGCGCCGGTGATGCGCCTGCCGGTCCCGGCCTCGTCTACACGCCCTATGCCGAGTTGATTCACTCGGCGCGGCCTGGCGACAGACTCCTGCTCGATGACGGGCGGATTGAGCTCAGAGTCGTCAGCGGATCCGCGTCGGAGCTCACGACGGTGGTCGTCAACGGCGGACCGCTCGGACCGACCAAGGGCATCAACGCACCAGGGGTGGCGTTGCCTGCGTCTGCCGTAACGGCGAAGGATGCCGCCGACCTGCGGTTCGGCCTGCAGCTGGGGGTCGACTTCGTGGCGTTGAGTTTCGTCCAGACCGCCGAGGACGTGCGCGCCGCGCGCGACATCATGGATGCGTGCGGTCGTGTCGTGCCGCTCATTGCAAAAATCGAGCGACCAGCCGCCGTGCGCAACCTCACGGCCATTCTCGAGGTCGCGCAGGGCATCATGGTGGCCCGGGGCGACCTGGGTCTCGAGATGCCGCTCGAGCAGGTGCCGCGCGTGCAGAAAGAGGTCATCCGGCGCGCGCGCTTAGCCGGCCGTCCGGCCATCCTCGCGACACAAGTGCTGGAGTCGATGCGCGTCGAGCCGCGGCCGACTCGTGCGGAAGTGAGCGACGCCGCGAATGCCGTCGACGAGGGAGCCGATGCCATCATGCTGGCCGGCGAGACGGCAGTGGGGGCGTTCCCGGTCCGGTCGGTGCAGACGCTGTCCGCGATCATTCAGGATGCCGAGTTGGCGCCGCCTG
>JAIVJE010000532.1 GCA_020200195.1 Acidobacteriota bacterium
GCGCTGAGCACTGAGTGCGCCCGCCAGTGCACGATAGACCGCTTCCGCGGCGTCTGCCATGCGTTCTACGGCGTAGTGCTCGCGCACACCCACCGCGCCAGCTGACCCAAGCGCCGTCGCCAGCGCCGGATCGCGCCAGAGCGCCAGCAGACCATCCGCAAGCGCGTCTGGACTGTCCGGGTCGACGATGAGACCGCCACCAGTAGTTCCGACGATCTCCGGAAACGCACCGCATCTCGGCTGCACGACCGGGACTCCCGCAGCCATCGCCTCGAGCAGAAAGATGCCTTTCGGTTCCTTATACGTCGTCGGCACCGACAGGACATCGAGTCGCTGGAGGAACTCGATCTTCCGGGGGCGATCGACTTCCCCGACGTACTCGAACTCCGACTCCAGCCCCCATTCGCGCAGACGGCGTGTAATGCCATCGAGATAATCCTGATGCTCGGGCGGGAGGTAACCGGCAGCGATCAACCGTGAGGGACCGACTCCTGGCCGCGTACGGAGCCGACGATACGCCTCGCACAGGACGTCCAGCCCCTTCTCCGGCGCAATACGCGCGAGGTACCCGATCGTGAACGGTCCACCGAGCTTCGGCACGCGCGGCGCGTAGCCATCCATATTGATTCCCAACTGGACCAGCCGCATCTTGTCCGCCGGAATCCCCAGGTAGCCTGGCATGTAATCCATGTAGTACCGGCTCACCGGCATGAAGACGTCGACGTGAACTGCGGCCGCACGAATCAGGTCCATCGACTGCTGGCGCCAGGGTTCGCCGAGCAGGTCGAGGAAGAGGTCGTCTCCCTGCAGCGTGCAACAGACCGGCACCTTCAGCACGCGCTTCAGCGGTTCGGCCAGCCCCAGAAGCAGTGAATATGGGAGGTTGACGACGTCGAAGCGCGGCTCGGTGACGAGCCACTCGAGGAGCTTCTCGATCTCCTTCCGCTGAAAGCCGGCCTCGCCGCGAAGCATCGACACGGTCATTTCGCCGAGACTGTGAGGATCCACCTTGATCTGCCGCTTGGTGGCGAGGCGAAGCGCCCAGGGGGCGTCCCACAAGCGGTCGAGGAAACGGGGGGTGTGCCGGAAAATGGAGGAGTGCTGCTCCAGGAACACACTGATGCCGCCGAAGAACACCTGCTCGCGACTCACGTTGCGCTCGTCAGTACGGGTCGGGGTGTAGACCGGTGTCAGGAGCACGTCGTGGCCGCGCGACAGCAAGGCGGCGGCGAGCGCGTTGTCGCGCAGGCAGCTCCCGCAGTACATGCTGCCGGCGCCGCCCGTGAACGACAGGATCCTCACCGGCTTACGCTGCCGGCCGTCTCGGCGAGGCCATCCTCAACGGACTGGAAGGACCGGCGGGCATAGACGTGCTCGAACAGGTTGCCTTCGTGCGGCTGGTCCCAGCTGATCTGGTTCGTGGGGATGGCACCAACGTTCAGCCGATCGACGAGAGGCGAGACGAGCAGCCGATCGATGAGCGCGCGGTCCCGCGTCAGCGCGCTGACGACGAGGGTCTTGCCCATCGGCTGTGGCATCCGCGCCATCTCGTCCGGCGTCACCGCGACGACCGCAGCAAAGGGAAACAGGAACTCGCGGTTGGCGAGCGGGTGCTCCGTGCTGTCGCACAGCACGACGGTGGGCAACAGAAACGTACATCCGTGGCGAGTCACGAGGCGCGACGTACGACGATGTGCCGCAGTGACGTCTCGGGCGCCCCCGGTTTCGAGGCCGGCGTCTATCTGCTGAGAGATGCGCTCCGCCACTTTGGGATCGGCAAACGGCGCCAGGAGCGCCTCGTCATCGTCGGCGCTCCTCGGCGTGATCGTCGCGAGCTTCGCCGCAAGAGCTTCCGCGACACGCTTCGCATGTGAGGCGGCGACCCAGACGCCGGATGCGTTCACACACGATCGTCCGCCATTGTCAGCGATGGACGCCGCAAGGAGATCGACATGCCGCTCCCAGTCGTTCAGCACGTCGTCGCCAATCAGCACCTTGCTGTAACCCGGGCCGTGGAGCTCGACCCGTGGATCGCCTTCCCATCCACCCACCGCTGATACGTCCCCAAAGAAAATGCTTCGACCTGTCCTGCGGAGGATCTCCCCCGCGCCGGCGTGATCGGCCGGATAGTAGCTGAACGCCTCTGGCGGGCAGCCTGATGCGATGAACGCCTGCGCAATGCGGAACGGCGTCCACGGCTCGGCGCTCCCCGGCTTCAGGACCAGCGGCATCTTGAGTGGAACGGCCGGGACCCAGAGCGAGTGGACCCCCGGCGAGTTGCTCGGAAGCACGACGCCAAGTGAGTCGGTCCGTGCGTAGAAGCTGATCGCATGTCCGGCGTGCTCGCCATGGCCGGTGTCGAGTACTGAGAGATCCAGGCCGCGCGTCAGCCCGCGGAGCATGGTTGGCATCTCCGTCAGCACGCCGGCGATCTTCTGCATATTGCGACGCACCAGCACGTGTGGCATGCCGGTGGTGGCCGAGAGCTGTTCGACGTACTCTTCTGGAG
>JAIVJE010000241.1 GCA_020200195.1 Acidobacteriota bacterium
GTTCTGGCGTACGCGATGCAACGCCAATCCAGGCGTGATCGGCCGCGAGATCCGTCTCGACGGATCGCTGTGGACGGTCGTGGGCGTCGTGCCGAAGGACTTTCAGTTGCTGGGACAGACCAGCCTCTGGGCGATGAGGCCGCTGGTCAACCTTCCGCCGAGGGTCCGCGGCGCCTACGCGCTGCAAGTGGTCGGACGCATGAAGCCAGGCGTGGCAATCCAGGCTGCAGAAGAGGACCTGGGTGCCGTCGCCGCTGGTCTCGCGCAAGAATTCCCCCAAACCAACAAGGGCCGCGGGGTGAAGCTCGAGCGGTTGCACGATTCGATGATCGGCAGCGATCTGCGGCTGACGTCGATGCTGTTTATCGGCGTCGTGGGCTTCGTCCTCCTGATCTGCTGCGCCAACGTGGCCAGCCTGTTGCTTGCCCGCGCCACGGCGCGGATGCGCGAGCTGGCGGTCCGGTCTGCGCTCGGCGCCGGCCGGTCGCGCATCATCCGCCAGCTGCTGACCGAGAGCATCGTCCTCTCGCTCCTCGGTGGGGTGGTGGGAATCGGCGTCGGCGCAGCGATCCTGAACGTGGCGCCCTCGCTCATTCCGCAGGGTCTGCTGCCCGCGACCGTCACGTTGACGTTCGACATGCGCGTGGTCGCGTTCTGTGCCGGTACGGCGCTGGTGGTGGGGCTGCTCTTTGGTGTGATGCCCGCGCTCAAAGCGACGGACTTCTCGTCCGCGGAAGTCATCGGTGCTGGCAGCCGCACCGTCACGGGCACTGGCGGAAGAGTTCGCGGATTGCTCGTCATCGGCGAGGTCGCGACCGCCGTTCTTCTGCTGTTCGGTGCGGGGCTCCTGCTTCGGACGCTGATGGCGGTCGAGGCCTTCGATCGCGGCTATCGCGCCGACAGTGTGCTCTCGATGCTCGTGGATCCGCTCGGCTCGAAGTACCCAACGGACGAATCGCTACAGCAGTTCTACGATCAGGTCGAGACCGAGATCGCCGCGGTTCCGGGCGTCGCGGGCGTCGCGTGGGCGAGCGCCCTTCCACTCGATTTCGTCGATGCAGGCGGGTTGTCGTTCGAGATCCTCGGTGACCCTCCGGTTGAGGAGAGCCAGCGGCCGACCACTGAGTATCAGGCGCGCGCGGCTTTCACCGCCGATCACCGATCGGCCAGCGCGTGGCGTTGCGGCCGACCGGGTCGCCGCAGGCGAAACCGGTTGTGCGCGAGATTGTCGGGGTTGCGCGACAAGTGAAGGGCCGCCCTGACGAGAGCAGGGACTTCGTTCAGCTCTATGTGCCCATGGCGCAGGATCTCTCCGACGACATTTTTCTCGTCGTGCGACCGAAGTCCGGCCGGGTAGAGGCGCTGGCGCCTTCAGTCCGCGCGGCGATTTCCCGAGTGCACCAGGAGCAGCTCGTCAGCGTGAGGAGCGTCATGACGCTCGAGGATATCGCGTGGGCGGCCACCGGGCGTCACCGCTTCCGTGCCGTGATGGTGGTCGCATTTGCCGCGCTCGCGCTCATCCTGGCAATGGTAGGAGTGTTCGGCATCCTCGCGTATTCGGTTCAGCAGCACGTGCGTGATTTCGGCGTCCGCAGGGCGCTCGGCGCGACGACGAAGGACGTACTTCGCCTGGTGTTTGCTGACGCGTCGCGTCTGATTGCAACCGGGGCCGTGATCGGCCTCGTGCTATCGGCCGGGTTCAGCCGCCTGCTCGAGACGATGTTGTTCGGAGTGCAGCCGCTGGATCTGACGACATTCGTGTTCGTGACCGTCGTGCTGGGAATCACCGCCGCGCTTGCTGTCGCCGGACCCGCCTGGCGTGCCGTACGAATCGATCCGGCTAGCGCCTTGAGGGACGGGTAAATCTGAAGCGCCCGCACTCAACCTACCGGCGGAACAAGCTGTAGATGGTCTACGTCTAACGCCGTAGACTGGCTACAGCGAACGCGCGGTAGGTTGTTATGCAAGCAGACATCCACGCCAACGACGACCGACTGGTGACGGCGTTCATCGAACGCATGAACCGCGCGGGCGAAGGACCGGCAGCGCGCGAAGCGTATCGCGAGGGTTTCACACGACTCCGCTCGCACCTGGAGATGTATCCGGCGGGAGGACGGCCTTCGCTCATCTTCGAGTCGGCTGCCACGACCGTGAGAAATCTGTCCGCAAGTTGTGTGCCGTTAGGCATCGCGGTTGCGATGCACCTCTACCCGCTGTGCGTCTTGCAGTGCGTTCCTCGGCCAGCTCCTCGCCTATGACGTCGCCAGCGGTAATCCGCGCTGGTCCGGTCCGGCCGGCGGGGGCTACAGCTCGCCACATCTGGTGAGGCTCGACGGAGTCCCGCAGATACTGGTGATGAGCAGCGCTGGGACGACCAGCGTAGCGCCGACCGACGGAAAGGTGCTCTGGCAGCACGCGTGGAAAGGCTCTCCCATCGTGCAGCCGGCCGTGACGGCGGACGGCGACGTCCTGCTCGTCGCCAGCACAGGGAGCGGCACGCGTCGCATCGCGGTCGCGCACGGCGCTCCCGGATGGACGGTCCAGGAGCGCTGGACGTCGCTCGGCCTGAAGCCGTACTTCAACGACTTTGTCGTTCACGAAGGGCATGCCTTCGGCTTCGACGCCCGCATTCTCGCGTGCATCGACCTCCAGAACGGGGAGCGAAAGTGGAAGGGCGGCCGCTACGGCAACGGTCAGCTCGTCCTGTTGCCCGACCAGGACTTGCTGCTGGTGCTGTCGGAGGACGGCGAGCTGGCGCTGGTCAGGGCGACCCCCGAGCAGTTTAACGAGGTCGCGCGGTTCCCGGCGCTCGAGGGTAAGACCTGGAACCATCCGGTCCTGGTCGGCGACGTTCTGCTGGTTCGCAACGGCGAAGAGATGGCCGCGTTCCGGCTATCCGTCCGTCCTTAGTGCCTCGATCGCCTCGATACGTAAGCTCCGTCGCGCGGGCCCGAGCGCCGCGAGCAGTCCTACGACCAGCATGAGCGCCGCCACGGCGAGCAACAGAGCGGTGGCTCCTCTGAAGTCGAAGCCTGCGCTTGAAAACAACGCCCCCGACAACACCGAGCCAATGAGCAATCCGAGCGCGAGCTGGCGCATCACGCGTCCGAAGATGCTGAGGAGGAGACGGCGCGCATCGGCACCCAGTGCGGCCCGGATGCCGATCTCTTGCGTACGCTGCGCAACGGTGAACGACATGAGGGCGTAGATTCCTGCGGCTGAGAGCAGGAGCACACTCGCGGTCACGAATCCGATTCCCCATGCGATGTAACGCCACAGCGATCGCAGCTGCTCGTAGAACTGCGACAGCGGCACCACGCGACGCACTTGCAGTGCCGGATCGACCTCCGCGCCAATCTGTCGGAAGCGATCGACGAAGCCGGCGGGAATGCTGCCCGCGAATCGCACGGAGAGCACAACGGGATGAACGTCTCTCAGTGCGGCCGGATGATAGACCGTCGCTACGCCGTCCCTGCCGGGCGCCGGCGGAAAGCTCGGGAAATC
>JAIVJE010000533.1:0-949 GCA_020200195.1 Acidobacteriota bacterium
CGCTGCGACAGCGCCGAACGTTGGAAGGTCGGTAGGTGTGAGGTCGTACAGGAGGTTCGTCATCAGCCGGGTCAGGCCGGCGGCAGCAAGAAGACCGATGGCAATGCCAACGACTGCCAGTTGCATCCCCTGCCGAACGACCATGCCGACGACGTCGCGGCGCTGGGCACCGAGCGCCATGCGGAGCCCGATCTCTCGCGTACGCTGTGCAGTCGTAAACGCGATCACGCCATAAATGCCGACCACCGAGAGCAGGAGAGCCGTCAGTGCAAAGGTGTTCAGCAGGAAGGCGCTGAAGCGCCGCGGTGCCACCGAGTCCGTGAGGGCGTCCTCCAGTGTCTGCATGTCATACACGGGCTGCGTTCGATCGAGATCGGCCATCACCTTTCTAAGCGTCGGCGCGATTGCCACAGGATCGCGCAGCATACGAACGACGAGCGCGATGCCTGAACCGATCGGCACGTGCATGTACGGTACATACACCTCGGGCTCCGCCGCGGTATCGAGCCTTGAATGCTTCACGTCGGACACGACGCCGACCACCGGCACATAGAAGGGTTCTCTCGGGTTCGGCGCAATCGCCTGAACGGACAGATACGCGCCGACAGGGTCTTGGTCGCCGAATTCCCGGCGCGCCAGACTCTCGTTGATCACCACGACAGGTGTCGGCTCGGATTCATTGATCCAGCGCCCACGCGCCACTCGCAGTCCCATCACTTGGGCGTAGCCCGCCGAGGTCGCACTGAGCGCGGTCGGTATGGGGATTCCAGCCTGCGGCTGCCACCGACGGCCTTTCACGTCGAGACCGGTGCGGATTGGATAGTGCGGCGTCACGCCAACGGCCTGCACTCCGGGTATCGCCTGAACGCGGCGAATGAGCTCGTCGGTGTATGCGTGACGCGGTTGGGCCTCCGCATACTGCGGCCCCGAAAGCGGGACCTTCATGATC
>JAIVJE010000533.1:1055-4495 GCA_020200195.1 Acidobacteriota bacterium
CGGTTAGCCGCGGAACGGCACCAGGCACGATATGCACGAGGATTGTCAGGCTCCAGCGGACCGCCATGAGGCCGATCGCGCCTCCCAGGAGGGCAAGCGCCAGGCTCTCTGTCAGGAACTGCCTCACGACACGGGCACGGCCTGCGCCCAACGAGGCCCGAATCGCGATCTCCTTGCGTCGGACGGATGCACGCGCCAGCAACAGGTTTGCCACCGTCGCGCAGGCGATGAGCAGCACGAACGTGACGGCGCCCAGCAGCACCCAGAGCGCAAGACGGACGTCGCCAACCAATCTCTCGCGGAGCGGAACAACCCTCAACGGCATCTTGTCGAGGTAGGCGATGGGACCGTTCTGCGCGACACGTCCGCGGATGACGTCGAGCTCACGTCGCGCCTGCTCGATCGTGATGTCCGGTTTGAGCCTCGCTACGACACTGACCGTCCGTCCGCGGCTGCGTGCTGTGTCTTGTGGCGCGGGTTCGAGCGATACGTACGCTTCGACCTCCTTCGCGTCCGCGTCCCGGCGCGGCGGCGGAACCAGCTCGAAGCGAAAGTCCTTTTTCAGAATTCCCACAATGGTGACCTGGGACCCATCGAGCATGCCGGTACTTCCGACGATCGACGGATTGCTCTGGAACTCCTGTTCGAACAACCGGTAGGACAGCAGAAGCACATTCGCTTCAGCGGGAGCCGGAACGCGGCCGAACGCGAGCGGAGGACGGGTAATCTCCCAGAAGTCATCGGACACGCGGGCGACTCGCGCTCGAATCGCCGTCTGTGTCGTTCCGATTGTATTGTCGGCGATCGTGTAGGCGACCATTCGATCGAAGGACTGTCCCTGCTCACGCCAGGCGCGGAAGTCGTATCTCGGAACGATCTCTTCCTTGAAAACCGGATCGGTTGTCGCGAGCCAGACCAGGCGTTCGGGTTGAGGATAGGAGAGCGGCCGCAAGAGCACGGCGTTGACCACGCTGAACACCGCAGTGTTCATGCCGACGCCCAAGGCCAGTGTCAGCACTACCGTCGCGGTGAAGCCTGGGTTCCGGCGCAGCATCCTGAACGCGTAGCTGATGTCCTGACGGAACTGGTCGACGAATTGTGTCCCTCTCATGTCGCGACACTCTTCCTTTCGCTGCTCGACGCCGCCAAGCGCACGCCGGGCGGCGTAGCGAGCCTCATCGGGCGTCATGCCTCTCGCGACATCGGCTTCAATCCGGCGTTCAAGATGGTCGCGGAACTCGTCCTCGAGTTCCTGCTCGACCTGATCGCGCAGAAACAGGGATCGAATCCGCAACCGCGCAGTGTAGAGCAGGCGCAGCAGGTGCATCGCTACACTTCCTTCAACCGAACCACGCGTGAAATGGCTCCCGAGAGCCGTTCCCAGTTTGCGGCCTCACGATCGAGGGCGCGTAGTCCTGCACGCGACAGCGTGTAGAACTTGGCACGGCGTCCCGTCTCGGCGACCTGCCACTTCGCAGTGATCCACCCTTCTTGCTCGAGCTTGTGCAGCGCGGGATAGAGGGAACCTTCGCTGACCTGAAGCACGTCACCGGATACCTGTTTCAGACGCTGGGCAATCGCCCAGCCGTGCAAGGGCTCGAGCGCCACAATTTTCAGCAGGAGCAGGTCTAATGTGCCTTGGACCAGATCAGTCGGCTTGCTCATGTAACCTCGGTTACCGATACTACAACGAATCCTCTCTCGCGCAAAACTGCGGTTCAACGCGCACCATCTGGTGGGGCGTCCGACAAGCGAAGTTTAGGGTCGGAGGCTGGTTTCAGCGCGAGACCAATACAGAACGAGCACCAGCGCAGCGTTTGGCAAATCGCGTGCGGGTGCGGAATGGTACACGTTCACGCCACGCATCGGAGCGCATCCAGCCGCCTGAGCCCTTCCCTTATACGGTTCCAACTGGCGAAATTCCGGCTCACCACCGCCAACCTGCTCCGCGCGCTGCCGTCTTGTCCCAGAGTCGCTGCAACAAATCAGGACCGCTCTCACGAGCGCCGCCCGGTTCGATCACCAAAGCCGGGAAATAACGCGCCTGCGATATGCTCACCATATGCTCCGTCTCTGCTGTGGAATCACGGTGGTCCTGGTCTGCACTCTGACGGTGTCCAGCCAATCTGCACAGCAACTGACCGTGGAGGAAGTCCTTGATGTGCCAGTCTTCAACCCGAATCGTCCTCTCGATCTCGCGCCGGACGGAACGGCCGTGGCGTACACGCTGCAACGCGCTGTCTCTTCTGCGGCGCCGGGTCGGTCGCTGGCGAGCCCTTCCGGGGTGCCGCTGGTGTTCGCGGGGTCCGAGTTGTGGGTCAATGAGATAGGTCGGCCCGCTGGAAAGAGGCTGTCCGGGAGCGGTTCCGATTGGGGCCCGATATGGTCGCCAGATAGTGGGAGGCTGGCGTTCTACTCTGATCGAGATGGCGAGAGCCGCTTGTGGATCTGGGACCACCGCACCGTGAAGCGTGGCGCGTCCCCGGTCAAGGGGGACAATATCGCGATCGGCGCCTCGTCCGGGCCTGGTTTTCGCCTCCTTACGTCGCCGTCGCAACAGGCCACCAAGGTGGGCATCTCTCCTGTGCTGGCGGCACACCGCGGTGATCTAGCGCTCATTGATATCAGAACCGGCCGCGCAACGAAGCTCACGACGACCAACCCCATAGTCACGCGCGTCGATGCTTCGCCGAGCCACAAGCTGGCGAGCGCGCTCATTGCGCGAGATGCGGATGCACTGACACTATCGCCCCATTTCGATGTGTTGATTGTGCCGCTGGGAACCGGGGCGGTGCGGACGGTCGCGCTGGACGCCCAGCCTTCAACTGCGCTCTCGTGGTCCCGACGCGATGACGCCCTCGTTTATGGGGCGGGTAATCGTGTGGTCCTGGTGGACGTCTCCGGCCGAGCGTCGCCTCGCGAGTTCCCGGTTGCTGGCGCCGCGCAGCGTCCTGCATGGGACCCGGACGGTAAAGCCGTATATGCAGTCGTCGGCGCGAATACAATCGTGCGTATGTCGGGCGAGCAAGGGGCCCAACCGAAACCCATCGCCCAGCTGACCGGCCACCTCGTGCGCGCTCTTCTGACACAGGAAGACGGCAACACCGCTTGGCTGGTGGGCGGACATTCGGTGGTGGTCATGGCGCAGAACGAGTCGACCCTGGAAATGGGCTTTCATCTCATCGACGTTCGCACGGGCGGTGTGACGGCCTATCTCGTCGCGCAGCAGCGCCTCGGTGGTGACGCACCGGCACTGTACGCTGATGTTTCAAACGATGGTCGCACGCTCGTCTATCTACGCTCGACCGCAGAATCGCCCGACGAAGTCTGGACGTGTGCCGAGAGCTTCGACAGCCCTCGGCGCGTATCCGTTGCCCCTGCGCTGACTTTGAAGGCGATAGGCCGCGAGCGTGTCGTCCAGTGGCAGACAGCTGACGGGA
>JAIVJE010000242.1 GCA_020200195.1 Acidobacteriota bacterium
GGAGCACGCCGCCCGCCTTTTGACCCGGTATTGACCCGGCCCTGAGGCCTGAGTTGTGTCCGTACGGATTTTTTTCGTATCCCTATTGACACAGTTCTGGCTATCTGCGACACTTTGGTAGCTCCCCCTCACAGCCCAACGACACCCGTACGTCACCGATCACGGATCCGCTCGCGGCACGTGTGTGACTGAGAGGGCGGAGCCCCCTCCGAGCGCTCGGTTTGAACGGTTCTGGCCATGCCCAACACTTCTGTCGCGAATCGCCCCGCCCACATGCTGGCGGAACTAGACACGCCGGTCCCAATCCCGCTCCTAGGCCCGTCTGCGCTTGCGCAACGCGCCCGTGCCGCCCTGGACGATGCGGCGACGAAGCGGAGTGCGATGCTCCTAATCGCCGAAGACGGGAGCCGGCCGGAAGCCGTCGCGCTGGCGCTTCACGCGCGGACGACCCCCGAACAACCGTTTGTGTCGGTGGACTGCGCGGCTGGCGACCGGGCCGACGTCGATCGGCGTCTGTTCGGGGAGCCCGGCGGCCCCCTTGCCGCGGACCTCGAATGGGCAGGCGACGGCGCGGCGCTGCTCGAAGCTGGAAGCGGCGTCCTCTTCCTTGACCATATCTGCGAGCTCCCCGCATCCACGCAGCGCCGACTCGCGCGTGTGATGCGGGACGGTGAACTGCGCACGCCGTTCTCGGCCGATCCACTGGCCGTGGTATTTCGCCTGGTGGCGTCGTGTCCGGCGGATTTGGACGTCGAGGTGCGTGACGGACGCTTCCATCCCGAGCTTGCCCGCCGTTTCGGGTCGGCGCGACTCATCGTGCCACCGCTTCGACAGCGCCCCGAGGATTTCGGTGCGCTGCTCGAGGCTCTGGCCCGCGACGACGCAGCCGCCACACCGCGCACGTTCACGCAGCCGGCCCGGACGGTGCTCGGCGCGTTGACCTGGCCCGGCAACATCGATGAGCTCGCGCGCGTGCTGGGCCGCATTCTCGAGAGCGCCGGTCCCGTAGTCCGTCAGGAGGATGTGCTCGCCCACCTGCCAATCGATGGCGCATTCGGGAAGGTCGATCTCACGGTGAATCTGCGGGACGCGCGGCGCAGGTTCGAGCGCGAGTACATCGCGGCGGTGCTCGAGCGTCACCAGTGGCGGATGAGCGATGCCGCGCGCGCCCTGGGAATCGAGCGCGCCAACCTGTATCGGAAGACCCGGCAGCTTGGAATCGCCAGGATGTCACGGCCGGAGACGTTATGAATCACAAACGGTATGTCGACACGGCAGCGTGTGCGCTCCTCGCCCTCATCCTCTTCGTCCCTGACGCCGGCGCGCAGGAACCGCCGGACGAGCATGCGCCCGTCCAGCTCGGTCCAATCGGCTTTCGGCCGCGTCTCACCTTTACTGACGTCGGCATCGATTCGAACGTATTCAACGAGTCAGTCGACCCAAAAGATGACTTTACGCTGACGGCGTCACCGACGCTCGAAGCAACGCTCCGCGCCCGGCGTCTCCGCCTGACGTATACGTCCGCCGGAGAATTCGTCTACTACCGCACGTACTCCAGCGAGCGGAGTACGAACCGGTCCTTCCTCCTGCGGGCCGACCTCGACTTCGCCCGGCTGCGGCTGTTCGGGTCGCTCGGCGCGCAGCAGACTCGCGCGCGGATGAATACCGAGGTCGATGCGCGTGCCAGCCGTAAACCCTGGTCCTACAGTGCCGGCGGGGCCGTCAAGCTGTTCTCCCGCACGACGCTCGGCGCCACGATACGGCGAGACCGAAACTCGTTTGACCCGGCCGAGCAGTTCAGGGGAGTTAACCTTGCCACGGTCTTCAACAACGACCTGGATGTCATCGAGGGATCAGCGGGCGTGGAACTGACGCCGTTGACGTTTCTGGCGGTGGTGGTGTCGTCCGAGCGCTCGCGCTTCGAACTCTCGCCGCTCCGCGACTCGAACACGCTTCGTATCGCTCCGACGATCACGTTCAGTCCCATGGGTCTCATCACCGGGACCGCCTCGCTGGGCTACCGTCGTTTCGATGGGAAAGATCCATCACTACCCGACTATTCGGGACTGGTTGCGTCGGGGTCGCTGTCGGTGCTGCTGGCCAACCGCTTCAAGGTTGACGCGACGTTCACGCGCGACGTCCGCTACTCGTTCGAAGAGCAGCAGCCGTATTACCTGGTGACCGGCGGCCGCGGAACCGTCACAACGCAGCTCGCGGGTGGATTCGACGTGCGCGTCACCGGCGGCCGGGAGTCGCTGGCGTATCGGAATCTCGGAGTGACGGCGCCGACGGGCGTCGACCGCTTCATCGTGTATGGGGCGGGAATCGGCTACCGGGTCGGACTTCGCGCGCGGCTCGGCGTGGATGTCGAACACAGTCAGCGGGCGTCTGATCGCACCGCCGACCGGCGGTTCGAGAAGAATCGTGTGTTCGGGTCGCTGTCGTGGGGAGCTTCGAGATGATCAGCGTACTACCGTCACGCGCCTGTCGAAGGGCGGCCTCATCCTGAACCCTCAGGTCACCGTCACGGTGGAGAAATACCGGAGCCAGAGTGTGTACGTGCTGGGCGCGGTCCAGGAGCCGGGCCAGATCACGCTCGAAGGGAATGCCTCGATCATGAGCGCGATCGCCAAGGCGGGATCGATGACCCGGGATGCGGGGTCGTTCGTGCTGGTGAACCGGCGTAAGGCAGGCCAGGTCGGCGACGGCCCCGTCACGGACGGCGCGGGCCCGCAGACCGAGCAGATTCGGATCAGCCGGAAGGATCTCGAGCTCGGGGTCGTCCGCGACTTTCTCCTCCAGGATGGCGACACGCTTGTCGTGCCGAAGGCGCAAGTGTTCTTCGTCACCGGCTATGTGAAGTCGCCCGGACAGTACGTCATGGAAGATGACAACCTGACGGTGCTGCAGGCCATCTCGATGGCGGGCGGGCCGACGGAACGCGCCGCGGCGAATCGGACCAAGGTGCAGCGCGTTGTCAATGGGAAGCGCCTCGAGTTGAAAGTGAAGATGAGCGATGTCGTTCAGGCGAACGACACAATCGTGGTGCCGCAGCGATTCTTGTGATGCAGGCTCTCCAGGCCTCGCGGGTCCTGCACCTGTGCGCCGGCAACCTGTACGGCGGCGTCGAACGCATCGTCTTCGAGTGCGCGGCGTCACGGGCCCTGCAGCCGGACATGACCGCCGACTTCGCGGTCTGCTTCGAGGGGCGCCTGTCGCGCGAACTCGACGAGACTGGCGCGGCGTGCGAGCGGCTCGGCGACGTCCGTTTCAGCAGGCCGCTGACAGTCTGGCGCGCACGGCACCGCCTGGCGGCGCTGCTCGCCGTCACCCGTCCGGATGTCGTCTTGTGTCACTCGTCGTGGATCTGCGCGCTCGCCGCGCCCACTGTTCGCTCGGCAGGCTCGAGGCTGGCACTGTGGGTACATGACCGCCTCACAGGCAGGCCATGGACCGAGCGATGGGCACGGCGCGCCAATCCCGAGATCGTCATCAGCAACAGCGAGTTTACGGACAAGAGTGTGGCGGTGGTGTTCCCCGGCACGCCGCGCACGGTGGTGTACGCGCCGGTCCGGGCCGGCGGGGCAGTCGACCTGACGGCACGCGCGGCCCTGCGAGCGGAGCTTGGCGCGACGGACGACACAGTCGTGATCGTCATTGCCAGCCGTATGGATCCCATGAAGGGCCACCGGGAGCTTCTCGCCGCCACGTCGGATATCCCCGGCGACTGGCAGATCTGGATTGCGGGTGCTGCGCAGCGACCGGCTGAGGAGGCACACGCACGTTCGCTGGCCGCGAGTGCCGAATCTTCCGGCGTTGCGGCTCGCGTGCGATTCCTCGGCGAGCGTGCGGACGTGCCGGCCCTCCTGCGTGCGGCAGACATCCATTGCCAACCGAATTCCGCCCCTGACGCGTTCGGGATTGCGTTCATCGAAGCGCTGTACGCATCACTTGCTGTGGTGACGACCGATCTCGGCGGCGCGACAGAAATCGTGACGGAGCGATGCGGCGTGTTGACCCCTGCTGGCGACGGCCGCGCCCTCCGGAGCGCGCT
>JAIVJE010000243.1 GCA_020200195.1 Acidobacteriota bacterium
GCACGGCGGCAGAAGAGCAGGTAGGGCAGCACCTCACGCATATTTTCGACCGCTGCTCGGACCCCGTGGACGTTCGGCTGGAGAATTTTCCGAAGTACGCACGCCGCAAGACGATTACACGGTTCATCACCCTGTACGAGCTGTTCAAGCGCGCGCTGCACGTGAAGGGGTCGGTGGTCGAATGCGGTGTGTTTCGCGGATTCGGTCTGATGACATGGGCCCATCTGAGCGCGGTCCTCGAGCCGGCGAACCTGACTCGGCGAATCTACGGCTTCGACAGCTTCGAAGGCTTTCCTGAAGTGACCGAGCGCGATCGCAACGCGCGTTCGACTCCCGCGAGGGGCGGCCTGCGCGCGGACTCGTATGCCGAGTTGCAGGCGCTCATCGACGTCTACGATACTGACCGGTTTCTGGGCCACATCGACAAGGTCCACCTCATCAAGGGAGACGTCGTGAAGACGGTGCCCGAGTTCGTCGCGCAGAACCAGCACCTGGTCGTCAGCCTGCTCTTCCTCGATCTCGATCTGTATGATCCGACGCGCACTGCGATCGATCATCTGCTCCCGCGGATCCCAAAAGGAGGGATCATCGCGTTCGACGAGCTGGACAATCCCATCTGGCCCGGGGAAACGGTGGCGGCGCTCGAGAGTGTGGGCCTGATGCGTCTCCGCCTCGAGCGTTTTCCATGGGATCCTTACGTGGCATTTGCGACCATCGAATGACGACGACGACTGAGGACATCCGCGGGCTCGCGCGCCGGATCCGCGCGCATTCACTGCGAATGACGCATTCCGCACGCAGTTCCCACATCGGCGGCGCGCTGTCGATGGCCGATTTGCTCGCGGCGTTGTATGGTCGCGTGCTCCGCGTGGACGCCGGCCGACCGAACTGGCCCGAACGCGACCGCTTTGTGCTGAGCAAGGGTCATGCGTGCGCATCGCTGTACGCGACGCTGGCCGAGACGGGCTTCATACCGGTCGAAACGTTGTCCACCTTCTATACCGACGGGACGACGCTGGCGGGCCACGTTACGACGGGGGCCGCTGGGGTCGAAGTATCCACGGGATCCTTGGGACATGGGCTGCCGCTCGCCTGCGGGATGGCGCTGGCGCTCGCCCGCGACGAGTCGCCCTCGCGCGTCTTTGCGCTGTTGAGTGACGGCGAATGCGACGAGGGCTCGACCTGGGAGGCGGCGCTCTTTGGCGGCCATCATCAGCTCACCAACCTGATCGCCATCATCGATTACAACAAGATCCAGAGCCTCGGGCACGTCGCCGACGTGATGGCACTGGAGCCGTTCGGCGCCAAATGGAGCGCATTCGGATGGGCCGTGGCCGAAATCGACGGTCACGACATCGACGCGATTGTCCGCACGCTCGAGACGGTGCCGCTCGAGCAGCACAAGCCTACGTGTGTGATTGCGCACACGGTCAAGGGGCGCGGTGTGAGCTTCATGGAAGGGCTGCTGACCTATCACTACAAGCCGCCGTCCGATGACGAGCTCGCCAGGGCCCTCGACGAACTGGAGGGCCGGTGAGAACCGCGTTCATCAAGGCGTTGACGCACGTGGCGGCATCCGATCCACGCATCACGCTCGTGGTGGGGGACCTTGGCTACTCGGTGATCGAGGAGTTCGCGCGCCGGTTTCCCCGGCAGTTCGTCAACGCGGGCGTTGCCGAGCAGAACATGACGGGCCTGGCGGCCGGCATGGCGCTCGCCGGACGGCGGGTCTTCACGTACTCCATCGGCAACTTTCCGACGTTGCGCTGCCTCGAACAGGTCCGCAACGATGTCTGCTATCACGGCGCCGCGGTCACCATCGTCACGGTAGGCGGCGGCTTCGCGTACGGCGCGCTCGGGGCATCGCACCACGCGACTGAGGACATTGCGATCATGAGGACGCTGCCGCGCATGACCGTGGTGGCCCCCGGCGACCCGGTGGAGGCGGGCCACGCGACTTACGCGCTGGCCGAGGCCGGCGGTCCTGCCTACCTGCGCCTGGGCAAAGCGGGTGAACCGGTCGTCCACGATGGTCCGATTGCCTTCGAGATCGGGCGCGCCATCACCGTCAGAGGCGGAAGCGATCTGACGCTCATCACCACCGGCGGGATGTTGCACAACGTGGTACGCGCGCGCGACGCACTCGCCACCACGCATCGGGTGCAGGCGCGCGTCCTGAGCATGCATTCGATCAAACCGATCGATCGCGAGGCGATTCTCGCGGCGGCGTCCGAGACCGGTGCGATCGTGACCGTCGAGGAACACAGTGTCATCGGCGGCCTGGGCGGCGCCGTGTCGGAAGTGCTCGCGGAATCTGGCGTCGGCATCCCGTTTCGCCGCATCGGTATTCCGTCGGCGTTCGATACCGTCGTCGGGTCGCAGGAATACCTGCGAGGCCGTCACGGGCTGACCGTGGAAGGTCTTGTGCCGGCGATCGAAGGGCTGCTGCTGGGTGCAAGACGCTGACCCGATG
>JAIVJE010000534.1 GCA_020200195.1 Acidobacteriota bacterium
GGCGCGGCGAGCGCCGTCACGATGCCGTCGCCGACCGAATCCGGCGTCGTGCTCGGTACGGTCGGTTACATGGCACCCGAGCAGGTCCGTGGATTCGAGGTCGATCATCGCGCGGATCTGTTCGCCTTCGGCGCCATCCTGTACGAGCTCCTGTCAGGCCGTCGCGCGTTTCGTCGCGACACGGCGCCCGAGACGATGGCGGCGATCCTCAACGAGGATCCACCGGATCTCCGCGCCGCGGCGATTCCCCAGGCCCTGGCGCGCATCGTCGATCGGTGCTTGGAGAAGAGTCCGTCGGCGCGATTTCAGACGGCCAGCGATCTCGCGTTCGCCCTGAACGGCGCATCGGATGCGTCGAGCGCGTCAGGAACCGAGCGCGCTGCCGCACCTCGTGTACGTCAACCGGGATGGATCGGTTGGGTCGCGGCTGCGCTGCTGTTGGCAACGCTTGCGCCCGTCGCGTACCGACACCTTCGAGAACGGCTCGCCACACCCGATTCGGTGCGCTTCCAGATTTTTCCGACGGTTGAGTTTGGCGGGCCGGGAAGTTTCGGCCTGTCTCCCGACGGCCGCCGCCTCGCGTTCGTGGGACGCGGCTCGGATGGGATCGTCCGGCTCTGGATCCGCACCATGGATTCGCTGGACGTCCGTCCCCTTCTCGGTTCAGAGATCAACGAACTCACGCCCCCGCCTTTCTGGTCTCCCGACGGGAGGTTTGTCGCGTTCGATGCGGGCGGCAAACTCAAGAAGCTGGATGTGTCCGGAGGTCTACCGCAAACCTTGTGCGATCTCCCGAGCCTTGCCGTGGGCGGATCGTGGAATCGCGACGGCGACATCATTGTGGGAAACCTCGCCGGCGGTCTGCTGCGCGTCCGCGAGACAGGCGGCGCCGCGTCTCCCCTCACCGCGCTCGATCCATCGCGGAAGGAGGAATTTCATCTGCTTCCAACCTTTCTTCCCGATGGACGCCATTTTGTCTACTTACGCATCGCGCCAGGCACACCGGACAACGGCGGCGCCTATGTCGGGACGCTCGATGCGACGCCTGAAACGCAGAATGTACGACGGCTGATGCCGTACGTGGTCGGCCTCACATACGCGGCAGCCGCCGATTCGAGCCTGGGACGGTTGTTGTTCCTACGTGAAGGGACTCTCATGGCGCAGCCGTTCGATGCGAAGCAGCTGGCGCTCGCGGGCGAACCCGTCCCAGTGGCCGAACGCGTAGGCTCCTTTCGTGACGGCGGCTTTTTCTCGGTCTCCGACAACGGCGTTCTGGTGTATCGCGGCGCTTACACGGATGCTCAGATCACCTGGTTCGACCGCCAGGGCAGCGTGACCGGCCGTGTCTCGGAACCTGGCGGCTTTCGCGACGCGGCTCTTTCCCCGGATGGCGCTCGCGCCGTCGTCTCGCGCACGAATCCGCAGGACGCGGCGAAAGCTGACCTGTGGCTGCTCGACGTGTCGCGTGGAAGCGGCGCGACACGATTGACGCTCGGCACCGGCATCGCCGAGTTTCCCATCTGGTCCACGGACGGCCAGCACATCGTCTTCACGCTTAACCACAGCCGGCTCCATCAGAAACTGGCAAGCGGCGAGGGCGACGAGGAGGAGGTGCTGCAATCGAGGGGCGCGGGGATCGTCAAAGCTACGGGAGAGTCGCCTGACAGACGATTTCTCCTGTACGCCACGGTGGGCGATATCAAGACCACGAGATGGGACCTGTGGGTGCATCCACGGAGCGATCCGAAGCCTGTGCCGTTCGTACGGACGGCATTCGACGAAGAACAAGGTCGGTTTTCGCCTGACGGGCGATGGGTTACCTACGTCTCGAATCAGTCCGGCCAGAGTGAGGTCTACGTCCGTGGATTCGCGACGGACTTCAGCAGCGGCTCCGCCAGCGCAGGAGGCACCACGTTGGTCTCGCGGGGCGGCGGCACGGCGCCACGCTGGCGTCGCGATGGGCGCGACCTGTTTTATCTCGCACCGGACGGGAAAATGATGGCCGTCGACGTGAACGCCGGGCAAGAGTTCAGCGTCGGGACGCCAGCAGCACTCTTTCAGACCCCGCCCCGTACGGTCGTCGGCGACGTGACGGCGGACGGCAAACGCTTTCTCCTCGTGACGCCGGTGGCGCCGAGCGCATCGGTGCCGTTCACGGTGGTCTTGAACTGGACGGCAGGGCTGAAGAAATAGCGGCCAGACTCTGGCCTGCACGGGCGAGGCACTGAGAACGAGGTTTTGATACAGTCTCTTAGAGAAACTAAGAACTCCGTGGTCCCCGGTCTCCGTGGTTAGGTTTTCTCCGTGCTCTTCGTCCCCTCCGCGGAGTCACGATGCCGTTCTAATTCATATGCATGCCGGACGGCCACGCCGCCTGTCGGATCACGAGCCTGACGACGTCACTTCGAGTGGCCCCGAGCGCCATTCGCACACCGATCTCCTGCGTGCGGCGGGACACGAAATACGCGATCACACCATAAATCCCGACCGCAGCGAGCACCAAGCCGATCACCCCGAGCACGGTCAGCAACAGCGTGTTGAATCGCGCAGTCGCCAACGACTCCCCCAGCCGCTGCTCCATCGTCCGTACGCTGAAGAGCGGAACCCCGGGCGCGACGCCGCCGACCGCCGCGCGAAGCGGAGCCGCGACGGCGTCCGCGTTGACCGACGTGCGAACCGCCACGTACATCGTCCGTTGAATCCAGTCCCACGCGACCGCGGGTACCTGCGACACGGGCAGGTAAAACTCCGGGAACGGCGCTTCCGCCGGGCCACGCCAGCGCACGTCCCCGACGACGCCGACCACGGTCTTGTAATCCGGACTCTTCCCGTCGGGCCCAGGCTCGCAACACGCGATGCGCTTGCCGATCGGATCTTGCCCAGGAAATGCCGCCTGCGCGAGCGATTCGCTGATGACCATGATCTTGAGTCCACCGCGCCGGTCGGTGGCCGCGATAGAGCGCCCTTTGATCAAAGGTATGCGCATCGCCTCGAGGTATCCCGGGGTGACGATTCGCAGCCGGCTCTGAATGGCGTTACGGATGTCGACGACGCGGCCTTCAGGGATGAGGCCGTTTCCGCCGCCGCCGGGCCCCATCGGCACCTGTGACGTCATCCCAGCAGCCTGAACGCCTGGGACTCGGGTAGCTGCTTCCGTGATGCGCTCGAACGTCTGCACGACCTGATTCGCATCCGTGTAAGCAGAAGCCGATAGTGAGAGACGAGCGCTCAGCACTCCGGAGGGATCGAATCCGGTGTTGACACGCTGGAGCGCCAGCGAGCTGCGGATCAACAGGCCGGCGCCGACCAGCAGCAGCAGTGCAAGCGCCAGCTCGGCGATGATGAGACCGGTAAGCAAGCGGTCGCGAACGCCGCCCATGCCGGCGCCGCGGCCGCCCTCCTTCAACACCGATTGAACGTCTGATTTCGCTGCGCGCAGCGCCGGCGCGAGGCCAAACAGAATCGCGCTCGCCAGCGTGATGATCAGCGTGAAGCCGACAACCCTTGGATCGAGCGCCGTCTGCTCGAGCCGCGGCACGCCGTCCGGTGCGGCCGCCACGAGCGCCTGGATGCCCCACGCTGCCAGCGCCAAGCCGACAAGCGCCGATACGAGCGCGAGCACCAGGCTCTCGGTCAGAAGCTGACGGACGATGCGCGCGCGGCCGGCGCCGAGAGCGGCCCTGATGGCGAGCTCGGCCGATCGTGCCGCGCCACGGGCGAGAAGAAGATTCGCGATGTTGCCGCAAGCGATCAGCAGCACGAACCCCACGGCGCCGAGCAGAATGAACAACCGCTGGCGGTAATCGCCAATCATCTCCTCCATGACGCTGGTTACTGTGAAACCCAGTTCCGCATCATCACGAGGGAAGCGCACGCGGAGGTCCTCGGCGTTCCGCTTCAGTTCAGCGAGCGCCTGGGCTGACGTCGCGTTGGGCTTCAACCGTCCGTACACACGGTACGAGTGCTCGTCGTGCTGGGCCTTGCGCTCCGCCGTGAACGCAATCGGTACCCAGAGCTCTTCGCTCTGCGCCGTGAAATCGAAGGACGCGGGCATCACGCCTATCACCTCATACGGTCGGCCGCTCAGCCGGATTTCTCGACCCACCATCGACGGATCGCTGCCAAAGCGGCGCGACCAGAGCCGATGACTGAGCACGACGACCTGCTCGCGACCGCGCTGATCTTCCGCGACGGTGTAAACACGGCCGCGCGCGGGATCGGAGCCGAAGACTTTGAAGAACCCCGCCGTCGTCCGGGCACCGATGACGCGCTCGGCTTCGGCATCGTCGCCGACGATGAAGCTCGAGTACTGGATAGCGGTTACGTCGCTGAAGCTTGCGGCAGTTTCAACTCCGTCAACGAAGTTCCCGGCGGAGACGTTGCCCTGACCGCCACGCCAATCCTCGTACACCGCCAGCACGCGTTCAGGCTCGCGGACGGGTAACGGCCTCAGTACCACGGCCTGCACGGCACTGAAGATGGCGCTGGTCGCGCCGATCCCGAGTGCCAGCGTCAGAACCGCGACGACGGTGAAGCCTGGATTCTT
>JAIVJE010000535.1 GCA_020200195.1 Acidobacteriota bacterium
GGGCAGGCAGGTCCGCCTGCACCCACGGCTCCAGCCCCGAGCGGGCTTCTAGGGCGATTGCGGTCGTCCGGGTTACCGGCGTAATCATTCCGGTTCTCTCTTGCATGACATATGGCGGCCCATCGCCTGGCTTCAGCCGCGGCGGCTCGTGACTTCGTCGCCGCCGTCGGCTCCATTTGGATGTTAGGCGGCCTCCTGCCTATTTCGCACCCATGCAGACTGCTCTACATTCGGAAGGCGTCTTTGTATCCGGCCAGAACGTCAGTGTTCCTTTCGCCGGATTCCATAGGGCGTCTTCCATCACTGGAACCTCGAAGCAGCCAGGGGATGTCTTCACGGCAATCGGTGGCTTCAGCAGTAGACCGTCTGGCCGAGTGAGCTGCGTGAAGACACGAAATTCGTCTGGCCGTTCCCGCTGACTGCCAAACTTCGAGACCTTAACCCGCTGAGGCTTCATGGCGAGTACGCTTGCGGTTGGCTTCGGCAGCGGCACGCATGCCGGGTCTCCCCCGACGATCGGAATAGCGGCTGGCCTCGTTACTGCCGCGGGCGCAGGGACTGTATTCAGTGCGTCACCGAACGTGTACCACGTTGCTGGGCCGACCCGAATTCGCCGGCAACCTCCATTGGGGTACGGCAAATCTTTATCGCAGTTGTCGATTGAAGTTACCGTCGATGGTGCCAGCTCCGCCGATGTCTTGCACCAACCCTCTTGCAGCGCCTTCCTGGCTTGAGGGCCAAAATGCTTTCCCCCGTCGAGGTGTACCGGCCGTTTCCATGGTGCCTTATGCGTTTCCAAACTTCGTTCAGGTCCTTTAGATCGATGAACCAGCGCAGTTGTCCGCCAGATTCGCATACGACATAGCCTGGCCGAAGCTGCTCCGCAGATAGGGGGACCATCGCGAGAGCCCCGAGGAAGCCGATCAGGCTCGCAAGTACGCGATGTGCCATGATTCCTTCCCCCCATGGTCTCGAGTCGGCTAACGTGCGGCTTCAGCCGCGGCGGCCTGTCATTCCGCCGGCCGCCGACGGCTGCAAGCCGGGGTTAGGCAGAACCGCGGTCGTCGCTGGGAGGATTCGACAACGTCGACTCTGCCAGTCCTAATAGTTCTCTCAAGTGTTCACGACGGCTAGCGTCTACTAGCGCAGCATCCAGATCCTCCGCAAAAAAGCGCTTTTCGACATGGCGAGTGTCGTCCGCGGCAAATAGGACGTCGCACCGGATCACGCTGCAACTCGTGTACGAATACTTCGCGCGCGCGACGAGCGTCGTGATGGACTCTGCCTCAGTGGACGTCGCGTACGCGCCGGTGGAGGACTTCGTTGAGCCGCAAGCCGGCCGCGTACGTCGTGAGCAGCATCGTGCGATGTTTGTGATTGGCCGTCTGCGCGAGCATCTGCTCGATCTCCTCGGCGCTCAGCACCACAGGGAGCTTGACGGGCTGGCGTGGACCGGGAATCTCGAACGTCGTTCGATCGCGGTTCAACGTCGTGTGATAGAAGAAGCGCAGGCCTACCGGCGCCGGCACCTGCAGTTGCTCGAGCGGGTTCGGCGCCGCGTGGAGATGCCGTCGCGAGAGGTGCAGATACACCGTCGTGTGCGAGAGATCGGCGTGGCCGAGCAGCAGCTGAAGCGTCCGCAGGTCGGCGCCCGCTTCGAGCAGATGCGTCGCGTAGGTGTGCCGCAGCGTGTGCGGCGTCACGCGCTTGTGGATGCCGGCCCTGCGCGCGGCGAGGCGGACGGCCTTCCAGATCACCTTCGAGGTGATCGGGGCATCGGCCCGCCAGCCGTGATGCGTTCCCGGGAAGAGCCGCATCCAGCGGTAGTACTCGCGCAGGGCGTCCAAGAGCGTACGACTGAGGGGAATCTCGCGGTCGCGGCCGCCCTTGCCCTGCTCGACGCGCAGCACCATGCGGTGGCTATCGATGTCGCGGACCTTGAGATGGCACAGCTCACTCCGGCGCAAGCCGGCGCCATACAGCGTCAACAGCATCGTGCGGTGATAGAGATTCTTCGCGCCGGCGATCAGGCGCTGCACTTCATCGGGGCTGAGGACGACCGGCAAGCGGAGCCGCTGCTTCGGATACGGCAGGTCCTCGCGCACGTCACGCCGCTGCAGGACATACCGACAGAAGAACCGGAGCGCGCAGATCTGGGTGACCACGGTCCCGACCGCGAGTCGTCGCTCCTCGAGCAGAAACAAATGGTAGCGTCGGAGCTGGGTCGGGCTGATCCGATCGAGGCGCGCACCCGTGTGCTGGCGGAACGCCTCAACGATCTGGATGTAGCTGCGGATGGTCGACGCGGCGGAGTCGCGACGTACCAACTCGTCGCGCAGGCATTGCAGTAGCTTCGTCACAGACACCTCCTGTGACCACCCCTGGCTGTCACGGATCATCCGGGCCCGTCGGCCGCCGCGCCAGCGGCTTCGTTCTAGTCGCCCAGTGTTTAGTATTCCGGACGGCCAGCCCGGGACAGAGGACGGCCGTCTCCATCGAGCTGCCGTTCATCGCCTCCCCGCCGTTCACCGTGACCACGTCGAGTGGATCGCTGCCCAAGGAGTATGCCGCGCTGTACCTGACGCCGGGGGTTCGTCTGACCGTCCTGCCCACCTGCGCCGTTTCAGTCTTCGGATCCGTTGGCGGCGGCTACCGCGCTATTCGGAGTCGAAAGAACGCGCCAACGGCAGTCCGAACCCGGATCAGCGCGATACCAATACAGGGGCATTCCAGTTTGGCGGGGGCGCCGACCGCCGTGGGCCGGCGCCTGAGCGCTGAATCAGACGAGAGCCGCGTGGAAATGCCGATCGATGAAGGCCGCCAATTCGTCGAGTGACGCGTACGCGAATGTTTGACACGCTTCGTCGCAGTTGCCAGTAATCAGCCGGGAGATCGCATGGCGATGCGCCACGTCGTACAGGAGCACGACGCGCTGACCAGTGGCGCGCGCGCGGCCGAGCACATATCCGACTTCGAAGCCCACGCCGTAGCTCGAACCGGAGGCTTCGGCCACCAGCACGTCGCAGCTCGAGAGCCAGTCCAGGTCGCGACGGTAGACCTGCTCCTCACTCAGCTGCGATTCCGCCTCGTTGACGTCGTCGGCGAGCAGATGCGTCGTGAGGACCTCGTGGCCCTGCTGCCGGAGCCGTTCGCAGATGACGCGACCCGCGGCCACACCGCCGCGGTCGCCCCGAACCGTACAGGCCAGGTAGATGCGCATCGTCCTCACTCACTTGATCAAGACAGACCTGGAACATCAATCGATCGGTCGCGAAGTAATCGCGGTACGCCGCGCCTTCCGCATAGTCTCGTGCGTAGCCGGTGTCGAGCGAGAGCACGGTCGTGTTGGGGTGTTCGGTCCGCCACTCCTTCCAGGTCGTTGTGACGACCGCATGCGCTTGCAACGTCACGCCGGATCCTGTCAGCGGGCCGACGACAGGGACGCCCTCGAACGTGGACCACAGCGAGTGCGTCTCCTCGTCGAACATCAGCTTGTTCGATCGGTACAACAGGCCGCTGGTCCCGAAGCGGAACGAGCGCCCGCGAGCCTGACTCTCGAACGGGATGACGGTGCCGCAGAGCGTGCAATAGACGATCGTCAACCCGACGCCGCCGACACGATCGGTCGCCATCTCGTGCCAGGCGAGAATGCGCTTGGGATACGCCCGCGGTTCGTCGTTCACCACCAGGCCGAACACCACGTTCGAATCTTTCAGGTACTGTGCAGCAGCGGCGGACACGACCTTCGGATCGCGAAGTGGAGGGATGCCATTCACTGGTACCCCGCCCCAGTCGATTTCGTCCAGGCGAATCGACGCCCGCACGCCCGGCGGAAAGAACGCGCGCATGCGTGGGTCGATTTGGCCGTAGATCAAACCTTTGAACGCCGCGTAATCCGGATGCGGATCGTAGGGCAGCTTCCACATCCACTCGCGCCAGGAGCCCAGGTCGTCCCCAAAGCCTCGGCCGGTCTGCTTCCCGAGAAACGCCAGCAGTCGACGCCGGATCGGCGAGCCTCGAACCGCGAGATCGGGTGCGTTGTCGAAGGAACGCTCGGGGCTCGACACTCCACGATCGTCATCCAGATTCAACGGCTGCTCGACGGTCTCTCGAGCGCTCAGGCGCGGCGGCCGCAGCAACCGCGCCATGTCCACGAACATCGGCGTATACGAATCCTTCCAGCCCGCGGCGATTTCAACGAGTGCCGCCCTGGCGATCCGCTCATCGGCTGACGACGCCGCGACAAAGCGTTCGAGCGATGGCGTCGCGCCTTGCGCCGCGTACCACAGCGTCGCCGTCACGAGGGCCACGGGAACTGATCGGGGCATCGCCCAAGGATAAATCGATTTACCAGGCGGAAGCATGATTGACCGCGAGCGTCAGCGCAGGCGGTCTTCGAGGTCGACGCGCTGCCGGCGCGGAATTGGTCAGGGTGACCAAACGGAGTCCGACGTCACGCATGGCCTGAAGACCGTCTCGCACATCGGGATGTGCGGGAAGCGTCAGCATGCCTTTAGAATCCGTCCACGATCGGTCGGTGACAGCATGAC
>JAIVJE010000536.1 GCA_020200195.1 Acidobacteriota bacterium
ACCGCACTGTTGGTGTGCAGGGTCGACAACACCAGATGCCCGGTAAGTGACGCTTCGACGGCGGTCTCCATCGTTTCGATGTCGCGGATCTCGCCGACCATGATGATGTCGGGATCCTGGCGGAGAACGGCGCGGAGGCCCTTGGCGAACGTGAAGCCGGCCTTGTCGTTGGTCTGTCCTTGATTGACGCCCGGCAGCGAGTACTCGACTGGGTTTTCAATCGTGACGATGTTCTTACCGGTTTCGGACAGCTCCGCCAACGCGGCGTACATCGTGGACGTCTTGCCGCTTCCGGTTGGCCCGGTGATGAGCACGATGCCTTCAGGCCGCTGGATCAGCTCTCGCATGGCCTCCAGCATCTGCCCGCTGAAGCCGACGCGATCGAGCTGCAGCCGCAGCCCGGTGTTGTCGAGCAGACGAAGCACCGCCTTCTCGCCGTGCACTGTCGGATACGTCGAGCTGCGAAGGTCGAGTCGATGTTCTCCGACGGTGGCGCTGAACCGTCCGTCCTGGGGCAGCCGATGCTCGGCGATGTCCATCCCCGACAGCACCTTCACGCGCGCTACCAGTGCAGGGGACAGTTCCCTGGCGAGCAGCGCTATGTCGCGGAACGTACCATCGACCCGGAAGCGCACTCGAAAATCGTCGATGCGAGGTTCGAAGTGGATGTCGCTTGCGCCTTCGGAGGCCGCACGCGCGATGACACGCTCGAGCACCGCGACCGCGGAACGTTCCGCCGCTTCGTCGCGAGCCACGAGCGGTGCGGACGGCGAATCAAGCACGACGTCCCCGGCGTCGTCCTGCAATGCGGGGAACCATTCGTCACGGTAGTACTGGTTGATCGCGGTCAGGATCTCGTCTTCCAGCGCGAGGACGGTCTGCACTTCGAACCCCGACGCGAAGCGCAGGTCGTCGAGCGCGGTCAGGTCCTTGGGGCTCGCGAGCGCAACGAGCAGCGTTGTCCCGATCTTCTGCATCGGGAACGCGGTATGCCGTCGCGCGACTTTTTCAGGAAGTGCCTTGATCGCCTCGGGGTTGACCGTATGGGCATTGACGCGAACGGTCGCCACTCCGAGCTGCTGGCTGAGAGCTTCGAGCACGGCATCCGGCGTGACGAAGCCCAGTTCGACCAGCCGACTGACGATCAGGCAAGTGTTCCATGACGGAACGGGTTCGCCTCTGACATCACCAGTTCTGTTCGCAACTCATTGGCGCGACAGGTGCGTTGCCGTTATGTTCCGATACGCATCACAGGAGAAACAACCCTTGCACCTGACAACCTCCCGAACCCGAAACCCAATCAAATATGTAGTATGATATCCATATATGGAGTCACGCGCCCGTCGTCCAGTCGCCCCCCGCGGCCTGCTGCCCCTGACCTCGGTCCGGCCCGAACCGGAGGTGCGCCGCCGGTTGTCCGGACCGGCGCTGCGCACCTTCTTCAACATCGCCGCCGGCTGGGGGCTCACCGTGAACGAGCAGCGGGGCCTGCTGGGGTGGCCAGCGGCATCGACGTTCCACAAATACAAGTCAGGCGAGCACGGTACCTTGTCATTCGATACGCTGACCCGGCTGTCGCTCGTCATCGGCATCTACAAGAGCCTTCAGGTGCTCTACCCGGAGTCCCGGTTCGCTGACGCGTGGGTTCGCATGCCGAACAGCCATCCTCTGTTCGGCGGTGGACCGGCGCTGACGGTGATGATCGACGGAGGCATCGACGGCCTGTTCCGGGTGCGCCGCCTGCTCGACGGGCGGCGGGGCGCGTGGAACTGACGGCACTGGAGGCACTGATCCCGTGGAAAGCGGCGCCCCGGCTGGTGCCGAGCCGCTACCCGGTGGTCGGCCTTCTCGACCGCGTCGCGTCATCGGAGGATCTCGACGCGCTCTTCGAGCTCGAAGCGTGGACCAACGATCGCATCAGCGCCGAGCTCGGCGTGCTGCATGTGATCCCGCGCGACGAGTGGGTCACGGGACGGCCTCTCGCGAGCGTCGTCATGGCCTCCTTCTGCCACCCGCGCGCGGGCGGGAGCCGATTCTCGGGCGAGGACCGCGGGGCGTGGTACGCCGCGCGCACGATCGATACGGCGCTCGCCGAGTCGATTCATCACCGGACCGAGGAGTTGCGCGAGGTGGCGGGCTTCGAAACGCGCGTCGAGATGCGACTGTATCTTGCCGACTTCAGCGCGCGCTTCCACGACATCCGCGCCCGCCGGCGAGTCTGGGAACCGCTCTACGATCCGCGGGACTACTCGTCGTCGCAGAGGTTCGGGCGGGCGCTGCTCGAGCAGGGATCGAATGGCGTGGTCTACCGGAGCGTCCGGCACGCGGAAGGGGAGTGCATCGCCTGCTTCCGGCCGCCGCTCGTGCGGAACGTGCGCGCCGGCGGGCATTACGAGTTTCGCTGGGTCGGATCGCCGGAGCCGCAGGTGAAAAGACTCTAGCTGATAGCTGAAAGCTGGAAGCTGACAGCTACTCGGTCAAGTAACTGTCAGTCCTCGAGGAGTTGCTGTCGGCTGCGCCGCAGCTCAGCGCGCCGCTTGCGATCGAGTCTGGGAAACGCCAGCTTCATGTCTTCGAGGCGCTCGACGATGACCTCCGAGACGAGCAGCCGGGAGAACCATTTCTGGTCGGCCGGCACCACGTACCAGGGCGCGTCGCTCGTGCTGGTTCGCTTGATCGCATCGTTGTACGCACGCATGTAATCGTCCCAGAAGCCACGCTCCTCGACGTCCGCCGGAGCAAACTTCCAGTTTTTTTCCGGCTCCTCAATCCGCGCGAGAAAGCGCCGGCGCTGTTCTTCCCTGGACACGTACAGAAAGAACTTCAGGACCGCGATCCCGTTCCGGGTCAGATAACGCTCGAAGGCGTTGATGTCCTCGGCACGGTCGCGCCAGATGTTCTTGGTCACGACCGCGGCCGGGAGCCGCTGCCGCGCGAGGAACTCGGGGTGCACGCGCACGACCAGCATCTCCTCGTAGTAGGACCGGTTGAAAATGCCGATGCGGCCGCGTTCCGGGAGGCGTCTCGTCGTCCGCCAGAGAAAATCGTGGTCGAGCTCCTCGTCTGACGGCCGCTTGAACGAGTGGACTTCACAGCCCTGCGGGTTCACGCCCGACATGACGTGCTCGATCAAGCTGTCCTTGCCGGCGGCGTCCATCGCCTGCAGGATGATCAGCAGCCCCCAGCTATCCTGCGCGTACAGCTTCTCCTGCATCAGGTGCATCCGGCTGCGGTTTTTCTCGAGCAGCGCCCTGGCCTCCTC
>JAIVJE010000244.1:0-1337 GCA_020200195.1 Acidobacteriota bacterium
GAGCCAGACGGACGCCGATAGGTCCTTCAGCGACACCACCACGCCGAGAAATCCGTAGGCCTTGGTGGGATCGTGCGCCGGGCGCAACTCGAGCGCCATCTGCTGTTCCTTGCCGAGATCGAGCGCCTGCTGATGACGGCGGCGGCGGAGGTCCCAGATATGCAGCTGGTGCCCATAGCCGCCGGCCAGCAGAATCTCCGGATTCACTCCATCCTGCACCATTTTCGGAGTGCCCCACTCGCTCGAAATCAACGTGTCGAAGCCAAGGTGCCACCAGAAATCGTAGCCTAATGTCTGCGGTCCGCGGTCGATTTCCCATTTGCCGAGCACGTCGAAACTGTCCGGATCCATCATGAACAGACCGCCTGGGCTGTCGCCGGTCGATGACCCGAGAGCGCTCATGTAGATTCCGTCGGGGCCGCAATGCGTCGTGTGCGGCCCGCTGTAACCGGTACGGGCGGCCAGCGTGTCGGCTTCGATCACTTTGGCCAGGGTCGGCTTGCGCGGGTCCGGCTTCGTGTCGATGATGTGAATTCGCGATGACGCGATCCCCGGAACAATCAGGTAACGCCGCTCCATGTGCGGATGCGGCGCGTAGGGACATAGGCAGGAACTGCACGCGTTCCAACCGAAGTGGTGCAGCTCATCGCCCGGAGTGGGCATATCCAATTGCCCGACCAGGTTTCCGTAGCCCGAGGAGGTGCTTTCGACATCCACGACGCCCAATGCGTCGGGTCGGCCGTTCTTCTTCGGGTTGATAACCGCTACGTACGCCAGTTTCTCCGGCGGGGCCTGCATGGCCATCTTGGGTGAAGGGTAGAAGGTGGGATCGGGTTTCCAGAGTGCCATGCGTTGCGCCTTTCTGTTTGGATCAATGGAAGCTGCGAGCATACACCAGCCCTGAACAGCAGCCGCGGCATAATGCCGGTAGCCATGGCAACCCGCAAACCGCGACCCGTGGACGCGCAGCGCAACGCCTCGGCGGATACAGTTCCACGTCCGACCGACACCTACGCGATCGATCCGCCAGTCGAGCCGATGCTCGCCAAGCTGGCCGACGCACTGCCCACCGGTGAGGGCTTTCTGTTCGAGCCGAAGTGGGATGGGTTCCGGGCGATCGTGTTTCGCGGCCGGTCTGACGTATTCATTCAGAGCCGCGATTTGCGTCCTCTCGACCGGTATTTCCCGGAACTGCACGAAGAGTTTCTGCGAGCGCTGCCGGCGGGGTGTGTCATCGACGGCGAGATCGTCATCGCCCGGCGCGGTGGGCTGGACTTCGATGCGCTGCAGCTGCGTCTTCACCCTGCTGCCTCGCGCGCCGCGAAGCTGGCCAAGGA
>JAIVJE010000244.1:1396-3863 GCA_020200195.1 Acidobacteriota bacterium
TTTCGAAGGAGCCGGCCTTGACGGCGTGATTGCGAAACCGGAGCAGGGTACATATCAGCCGGGTAAACGCGCGATGTTCAAAGTGAAGCACGCGCGCACCGCCGACTGCGTGGTAGCTGGGTTCCGCTGGCACAAGAGCGGCGATGACGCCGTCGGGTCGCTCCTCCTCGGGCTCTACGACAAGGCCGGTCGACTCCACCATGTCGGCGTAACGTCCGCTTTCACGATGGCGACCCGCAAGGCGCTCGCGGCTGAACTTGCTCCGCTGCGCAAGAACGCCCTGAAGGATCACCCGTGGCGCGACTGGGCTGGCGTTGGCGCAGAGGCCACGCGCATGCCAGGGGGGCAGAGCCGGTGGAGTGCCGGCAAGGATCTCTCGTGGGAACCGTTGCGGGTCGAACGGGTCTGCGAGGTCAAGTACGATCACCTCCAGGGGGACCGCTTCCGCCACGCGACCATCTTCCTCCGATGGCGGCCGGACAAACAGCCCCGCGACTGTCGCTACGATCAGCTCGAGGTCACGACGCCGTACGAGCTCGAGAAGGTATTCGGCGCGGGGTGAATCTCAGATTCCTAGCATCCGGCGCGCGGCGCCGCGGACGAACCGCCGCTCAGGACCAGTGACCAGTAGCCGGACGAGCACCCGCACGGGCCGCGGCAATCCCGCGGACGAACCGGGGCTCCCGAACCACTCCTGCAGTGTCTCAACGGGCCGCTCCCGCAAATCGTCGATCATGGCCACGCGGTGTACGCAGCCAATCGTGCAGTACGGTGCGCACGCCTTTACGGTCGCGTACTCCCGTTTCAGATATTCCTGCGTGTAGTCGGCAAGAGGGACGCCCGGATTGCCCCGCTGTTGCGAGCAGTAATGGACGAGGCCGTCCTCGCAGACATAGAGGTAACGACTGCCGGCGCGGCACTGCCAGTCGTACCGCGCGCCGGTGGCCAATGTCTCCTGAAAGCGGTTGTAGCGTTCGAACGAGAACACCGAGCGCTCGAGTCGTACGGTCTCGCGCAGCACTTCACGCTCGCGCTCACCCAACGGGCGTAGTTGGCCCTTACCGTCATGGATGATCCCGACCGTGCTCCGAAAACCGAGGTCATGGGCCCGTCGGGCGATGGTCAGCGCATCCTCGGCATTCGAGCTGCCGGCGCCGACCACGGCGTTCACCGTCACATCGAACAGCGCATGCTTGGACAGCCAGCGGAGCTTCCGATCGAGCACCTTGAGGCTTTTCTTCGAGACCTCGTCGGGGGTGACGTTGTCGATGCTGATCTGCAGCGAGTCGAGGTCCGCGTCATTGAGCCGGTCGATGAGCGCCGGCGTGAGCAGGTATCCATTCGTGATCAGCGTCGCGATCGCCTCGCGCGCGCGGATGTGCCGGACGATCGCTTCGAGATCCGGATGGAGCAGAGGCTCGCCGCCGCTCAGGGTGATGATGCTCGTGCCGAGTTCGGCAAGCCGGTCGATTCGCCGCCGCACCTCTTCGAGCGCCACCGGATGCGACAGCTGGTCGAACTCGTTGCAGTAGGTACAGGAGAGATTGCACCGCCGCGTCGGGATGATGTGGGCGAGGATTGGCCGGTGCGGCCATTGAAACGCCCGGGCGAGTGCGCGCGCCTCGCGCAGCCGCCGCCTCATCCCGCGAACGCGACGACGGAGCGCTGTGGCACGGATAAGCATCGGACCACCTGGCAACCTACTGTGCCACAGCTGCACCGTTCTACAGATTCTCGAATCCCAGATCGGAACTAGCGGCTCAACCAGTAGGAGACTTTGACGAGCAGCACGTCATCGGGCGGCGCCCCGAAGAGTGCCCGGGCGTCGCGCCCGAACGCGAAGGTGCCCGGATCGCGGAAGTCGTCGCGTTGTTCAGTCCAGACGACGTAGAGCAACGGTTCGGCGTTGTTGAAACCCCAGAACGAGTTCGCGCCTCCCCGTCCGAAATTGCCCAGAATCTGCGATCCCTCGATGAAGAACGGCCGGCGCTCGGAAAAAAACGTCTCGAACGCCGTCAGGTTCACGATGGCCGGATCGACCTCGACCTGGCCGAAGTCCGGATTGATGGCGGCATCGATCGTGAAGTTGCTCGTCAGGCCGTACTTCAAATCGATGCCGGTCCCGGCGAACGCCCGCGAACCATCGTTGAACGGGTTTCCGGCGGCGTCCGGGGCAATATACTCGGCGCGCCCAACGGTGTAAGGCATGACTTCGAACTGTCGGGGGGCATCGATGCCGCGAATGCCGGTCAGGTGCCCCATGTGCGACGCAAGACCGTTCTCCTTCTTGGGCACGAGCTGCAGCCACGCCGCCTCGGTGCGCCGCTGAATGTAGCGTTCCGCGTTCACGCCCCACGCATCCCGCTCCGACGACGGAAAGCGAAGCTGGGAGAAGGGAATGCGCATTTCGGCGCTCCAGCCTTCGGCGTCGATCGTCACGGCCGCTTCCCAGACGGCGTCCCACGAC
>JAIVJE010000537.1 GCA_020200195.1 Acidobacteriota bacterium
CAACCGCGTCGTCCAGATGGGAACGCAGCAGCGGAGTTCGAACCACTTCCGCAGCGCCGTGGACTACGTGAAGAGCGGCGCGCTCGGCAAGATCAGGCTGGTGAAGACGTGGGCGTACCAGGATTGGATGGGCAACATCCCGGTCGTGCCCGATGGCGACGCACCCGCCTCGGTTGACTACGACATGTGGCTCGGGCCGGCGCCGAAGCGGCCGTTCAACAAGAACCGCTTTCATTTCAACTTCCGCTGGTTCTACGACTACTCAGGCGGCTTGATGACCGACTGGGGCGCGCACATGATCGATATCGCCAACTGGGGCATGGGAGTCACGGCGCCGAAATCGGCCACGTCGGTCGGCGGCAAGTTCGGGTTTCTGGAATCGGCGGAGGAAACGCCGGACACGCAGCAGGCGCTCTGGGAGTTCGACGGGTTCAGCATGATCTGGGAGCACGCCACCGCGATCGGCCAGGGCCCGTACGGACGCGATCATGGCGCGGCGTTCCACGGCAACAACGGCATCCTCGTCGTCGATCGCAGCGGCTGGGAAGTCCTGCCGGAGACGGAAACGAAAGAAGGCAGGAAAACCTATCGCATGAAGGGAGAGCCGCGGCGCGGCAGCGGCGGCCAGGATATGCACCAGGCGCACGTGAAGGATTTCCTGGATTGCATGGACTCACGCAAACGCCCGGTGTCCGACGTGGAGATCGGCCACCAGTCGATGACCGCGCTCCATCTCGCGAACATCGCGTTCCGCACCGGACGCCGCGTGCAATGGGACGCCGCGCGAGAGCAGATCGTCGGCGACGCGGAGGCGCAGAAGCTCATTCAGAAGGCCTATCGTGCGCCCTGGACGCTCCCGACCATTACCGCACCCTGACCAGGTGCCTGGCACTTTAAGTGGCTGGCACTTTAGGTGCCAGCCACCTTTTGACAAGCGTCGGGGAACCGTCCACCGGCGCCGAGCCCGTGCCGCTCAGCGCCAGACGTCGTGGACGAGCGTGACGATGCGGTTCGTTCGCGTGTCGACGACGATGAAGTCGTCACCCACGAAGTACCGCGTGTAATACGGCGGCAGCGGCGGCAGGCGCGACATCCACGGCGCGGGCACCGGCACCAGGCGCTTCTGCAACCCGGGCGGCAGCTCGCCGCGCTCGCGCAGCTGTTTCCGCAGACCCGGCGGCAGCGATTCGCGCTTCGCGAGTCCGGGCGGAAGTGAGCCGCGGTACTCGCGGAATACGCGGACGTGCCCGTCGCGATCGACGACGACGACCTGTGCGTCCCGCGCGTCGTCTTTCCGGTCGCGCTTCTCGTCCGCTTTGTCGGCTTTCTTCTCGATCTTGTCAATCTTCTTGTCGATTTTGTGGGCCTTCTTCTCGGCCTTTTTTTCGTGTCCGCGCCCCTGGACGGCCGCGGCGGAGGCTGCGGGCGCGGCGACAGCGAACGCGGAAAACACTACGACTGCGGCGGCGAATCGGTGGTTTTTACTCATGAAGTCCCTCGCGTGCGCGGTTTAGCCCGCGTGTAACGGGCTGTCGCAATCGACGAGCCAGCCCCCGGCAGCTCGTCCGTAGCGGCAGTTTCGACTGAGATCGGCAGCCGCATGCGGAACCGCGCGCCCGTCCCGGGGCCGCCGCTTTCAGCCGTGACCTCGCCGCCGTGCATTTCAACCAGGTGCTTCACGATCGCCAGTCCCAGACCCAGGCCTCCGGCCGATCGCGTGAAGCTCTGGTCGGCCTGGCGAAAGCGATCGAAGGCGAAGGGCAGAAAATCGCGCGGCAGGCCGATGCCCGTATCGGTAACGGTGACTTCCGCCGCTGCCGCCGCCCGCGCGAGACGCACGTGGACTTCCCCCCCGCTTGCGGTGAACTTCACGGCGTTCGACAGCAGGTTCCACAACACCTGCTGCAGACGCTCGCGGTCGCCGTTGACGACGAGCGGTTCCTCTGCCTCGACGCGGATCGTCACTCCTTTCGCATCGGCGCCGGGCCGGACGCTGTCGACAGCGTCCGCGGCCACCAGCGCGAGCGGCGTCGGCTCGAGGCGCAGCCGGATCTTGCCGGTGATCATGCGGGACACGTCGAGCACGTCGGCGATGAGCTGTACCTGCACCGAGGCGTTTCGTTCGATGATCCCGAGGACGCGCGTCACGTCCGCCGGATCCACCGTGTTCTGCCGCAGCATCGAGACCCATCCAAGGATCGCGTTCAGCGGCGTGCGCAACTCGTGGGACAGCGTGGCGAGGAACTCGTCCTTCAACCGGTTGGCGCTTTCCGCCTCGCCGCGGGCGCGATGCAGCGCCCCCAGCACGTCGCGCAGCTCGTATTGCCGCTGCCGGCCGCGCAGCGACGCCTGCACCGTGCTGACGACCGCGGCGACACGCACGGGACGCTCGAGAAGCGTCACGTTGCGCAGGATCTCGAGCTTGCGGATCGCGCGCAGGGACGAAGGCTCGCGATCGTTGCC
>JAIVJE010000305.1 GCA_020200195.1 Acidobacteriota bacterium
GTCTACAACGCCGCGCGCCTGAGAGATGCGGGCCGCTCCTTCCTGACGGAAGCGGCGATCTGCAAGCTGTTGGCGTCAGAAGTGGCCGAGCGTGTCAGCTCGCTTGCCGTGAACCTGTTCGGCGGCAACGGCTTCGTCAAGGAATACCCGGTCGAGAAGCTGTTCCGCGACTCGAAAATCGGCCAGATTTACGAGGGGACCTCGAACCTGCAACTGCAGACAATCGCAAAGCAGATACTTGGATAGCCATCAGCTGTCAGCTCTCAGCTCTCCGCCATCAGCTTCCAGCTATTGAAGGATTTGCTCGGCAATCACCATTCGCTGCACTTCTGACGTCCCCTGGTAGATTTCCGTGGCGCGGACGTCCCGGAACAGGCGTTCGACAACGGATCCGCGTCGATACCCTTTTGACGCGAGAATCTGCATCGCCTTGTCGGCCGCGTGGTGGGCCGCTTCGGACGCGAACAGCTTCGCCATCGATGCGTCCAGCGTCGCGCGCGCGTGGCGCTGCCGCGAGTCGGCGGCCTTGAGCGTCAGCATGCGCGCGGCGTCGAGCTCTGTCGCCATGTCCGCAAGCATCCACTGAATCGCCTGGTAGTTGCCGATCGGCTGACCGAAAGCCTCGTGCGTTCTGGCATGGTGCAGCGCCTCGTCGAGCGCCGCCTGGCCGACGCCGAGCGCCTGCGCCGCGATGGCCACGCGGCCGCCGTCGAGCGCCCACATCGCGATCCGAAAGCCATCGCCCGCGGCGCCGAGAAGGGCATCGGTGCCGACTCGCACATCATGGAACTCCAGGTCCATGCAGCCGAGCCCCCGGACACCGAGCGAGTCCGCGGTCGTGACTCGTGAGAGGCCCGGAGCGTCGATCGGAACCAGAAACGCGCTGACGCCCCGGCCCCGCAACCCGGGCTCCGTCGCGGCGAATACCACCACGAGATCGGCAGCTTCGGCGTTGGCGACCCACACCTTGCGGCCGCTGATGACGTAGCCCCGTTCGTCCAGCCGGGCTACGGTCTGCTGGTTGGCCGCGTCGGAGCCGGCGTGCTCCTCCGACAAGGCAAACGATCCAATCGATTCCCCGATCGCAATCCGTCGAAGCCACTGCTCCTTCTGGGAGTCGGACCCGAATTCCTCGAGAGGTTCACCGACCAGCGAGTTGTTGACCGCCGCGATGACCGCAACCACGGCGCTGCCCCGGGCGAGCGCTTCGATGCCCAGCGCGTAGCTGACGTAATCGCGCCCGCCGCCGCCCCACGGGGGGGCGATCGTCATCCCCATCAAACCGAGCCGGGCCGCCTCGCGAATCAGCTCGCGCGGAAACGCCGCGTCTTCGTCGATCGCTGCAGCCTGCGGCCGGACACGGTCGGTGGCAAACTGCTCGACGGTCTGCTGAAACGCTTTCTGTTCGGGAGAAATCTCGAGAATCATCAGCCTCAGCGCGATTGTGAAAGCCGCTCGAAGATCGGCCTGAGCCGCGCCGCGGCCTGCGCAAGTTCCTCGGGGAGCACGCGCGTCTCTCCCACGACGGACATGAAGTTGGTGTCACCGTTCCAGCGGGGAACCACGTGCATGTGTATGTGGTCGAGAACGCCGGCGCCGGCCGCCTTGCCCAGGTTGATGCCCAAGTTCAGGCCGTGCGGCGCATAAGCTTCGCCGAGCGCCACTTCCGCGCGCCGCGTCAGTTCCATCAGCTCGGACAGCTCAGCAGACGACGCGCTCGCCAGGCTTGGAATGTGCCGGTTGGGCACGACCATCAGGTGGCCGTTGTTGTAGGGATACAAATTCAGGATGACGAAACAGTCGCTGCCTCGGAAGAGGACGAGCGATGAGGCCGTGTCGTCGCTGAGGGCATCACAAAAGACGCAGACCGTCGACTTCGCGCTGCCATCCACGTAGGCCAGCCTCCACGGAGACCACAGCTGGCGCACTAGACTTCGAGGACGTCCGGTCCGGACACCGCTGCGGGCGGCCGAAGCGGCGCGCCGTCCGCTTCGCGGTTGATCAGCTCCTTGAGCTCCTTGCCCGGCTTGAAGTACGGCACCTTCTTCGGCGGCACATCCACCTTGTCGCCGGTCTTCGGGTTGCGGCCCTTCCGTGGCTCGCGGCGGCGCAGCCGGAAACTGCCGAACCCTCGCAGTTCGATCTTCTCACCCCGGTGCAGCGCGTCGATGATGCTCTTGAAGACGGTATCGACAATGACCTCGGAGTGCTTCTTCGTCAAATCCGAAACGCGCGAGACTTCCTCCACGAGCTCCGCTTTGGTCATGCTGCCGGTATTCATTGGTTGCTCCCTTTCGCTCACCGAGGGTGCACGTCCAGAGTGCAATATGCAGGGGGTGCCGTGCTGTGCACGTGCACGGCACCGCACGTTGCACGCTGTACCCTGCACGTGCACTCTTCCTCGCCGCCATCAGCATCTCACCCCTGATGCTTGAAGTGGTCCCCGAGCGTCACCTCGGGACGGCCCGTCGTCTCCGTGTAGGCCTCCCAATCCGCCCGGAACTCGTCATTCTTGAGCGCGCGAATGCTCAGACCGATCTTCCGCTCACCCGGAATGAGCTTGATGATCTTCATCTGATAACTCTCGCCCACGGTGAGCTCCAGCTTGCCGTCCTTGCCGGCATGCTGCGACTCGTCGAACTCCGAGACGTGGATAAGCCCCTCGATGCCCTCGACCAGCTCGACGAACGCGCCGAAATTCGTGAGCCGCACCACCTTGCCCTCGACGACGTCGCCGACGTTGTGCTGAGAGAAGAATTCATCCCACACGTCGGTCTGCAGCTGTTTGAGCCCGAGCGACAGCCGCTGGTTCTCGGCGTCGATGTTGAGCACCATCGCCTCGACCGTGTCCCCTTTCTTCAACGCTTCGGAGGGGTGCTTCAGCCGTTTACTCCAGGACATGTCCGAGATGTGAATCAGCCCGTCGATGCCCTCCTCGACCTCCACGAACGCGCCGAACTCGGTGAGATTACGCACCTTGCCAGTGATGTTCGTACCGATCGGATACTTCTCCGACAGCTCGTGCCACGGGTTGCTCTCGACCTGCTTGAGGCCCAGAGAAATGCGGCGGGTGCCGGGATCGACGCCGAGGACCATCGCGTCGACGCTGTCGCCGACGTTCAGGATCTTCGACGGGTGCTTGACGCGCTTGCTCCAGGACATCTCGGACACGTGAATCAACCCCTCGACGCCCGCTTCGAGCTCGACGAACGCGCCGTAGTCGGTCAGGCTCACGACCTTGCCGCTCAGGCGCGCGCCGACCGGATACCGGTCGGTCACGTTCGACCAGGGGTCGTTCATCAGCTGCTTGTGCCCGAGCGAGACACGCTCGGTCGCCGCGTCGTACTTCAGCACGATGACGTCGATGTCGTCGTTGACCTTGAACAGCTCGGACGGGTGCGACACGCGGCCCCACGACATGTCGGTGATGTGCAACAGGCCGTCGATGCCGCCCAGGTCGATGAACGCGCCGTAGTCGGTGATGTTCTTGACGACACCGTGCAGCACTTTGCCCTCGGCGAGGGTGTCCAGCGTGTGCTTCTTTTTCTCCGCATTCTCCTCTTCGAGCAGGACCTTGCGGGACAGCACGATGTTGCCGCGCTTCTTGTTGACCTTGATGACGCGCATCCGCAGCTCCTGGCCGCGCAGCGCGTCGAGGTTGCGGACCGGGCGCACGTCGATCTGAGACCCTGGCAGGAACGCTCGGACGCCGATGTCCACGGCAAGGCCGCCCTTGATCCGTTCGATCACGCGGCCGATGACCACCTTCTTCTCGGCGTACGCCTTCTCCACGTCGTCCCAGATCTTCATCTTCTCGGCTTTTTCGCGCGAGAGGACGACGTAGCCTTCACGATCCTCGGTGCGCTCGAGCAGCACGTCGACGATGTCGCCGGGCTGGACGGCGATCTGTCCGGTCTCGTCGATGAACTCGTCGACGGCGATGATGCCCTCGGACTTGTAGCCGACGTCGACGATGACTTCGGTAGCGGTCACTTTGAGCACGGTGCCCTTCACGACCTCGCCTTCCGCGATGTTGCGGAAGCTGCTATCGTAAAGATCCAGAAGGTGCGCGTACTCCTGCGGATCAACCTGTTCGTCCTGCTGGGAGAAAACGGTCGTCTTCTCTGTGGTACCGGTTGCGCCACCTCCTCTGGGATTGTTGTGGTGCGAGTTGTCACTGGCCATGCGAAACGGGTCCTCCTCGGTCTTCCTCACCGGGATCTCAGCTCCGGCGGGCTGTAGATAGCATCGCTTGAATTTGCGATAAGCACTAGAATATACATCACTTACGGACGAGAGGTCAATTCATGGCCAAGAAGCGTGCAAAGCGCAAAACCGGTGTGGCCCGCCGTCGGCGTTCCAGTACGGGACGCAAGCAGGCACGGACGAACAGACGGGCTGGGTCGAGCGCTCGGGCAGCCGCCCGAAGCGGGGCTGCACAACGACGTGCGCGCGCCGCCAAGCGCACTGGCCCGCGGAAGTCGGCCCGCGCGAAAGCACCGAAACGCAAGTTACGCACGAAGACGGCCTCTCGGTCACGGTCAAATCGCCGCGCCCGCAAGGCTGCGCCGACGCGCATCAGGCGCTCGGCGGCGGTGAAATCCCAGGGAAAGCAGCGGTCTTCACCCCGTTTGCCACGCCGCGGTGGGACGGGGCGCGAAGAAACGCTCGCGCAAACCCCGGAGACCGGACGGTCCGTCAGCGGTCGCACCAATCCGATGCCGACCAAGCGATCGACCGGCACGGTGGCTGGCGCCGGGTCTTCAAGACGCGCCCCGGCACTCGAACGCGCACGCCGTCAGCTCCGCGAGCTCGACGAGACCGTGCCATCCCCCCCGTCGAGCCTAAACCTCGACCGTCGGCCATCAGCCGCCCGCAGCGGGCGCCACGAGCTGCGCGAAGCACGGCTGGAGCACAACGAAACGAGTCCCGTGCTGACCGGCGGTGACGTGGATGCGAACTGGGAAGACGCGTACGCGGTCGGCGATGAATCGCCGGGGGGCGACAATCCGACCCCCGATCAGGATCGCGTGGACGACATCGGCAAGGCGCTCGGAGTGGAGTATCAGGACAACGAAGAATTGAAAGCGTCCGACAAAATCGTCGAGCGCGACCGGCACCGCTGGGAGCTCGACCCCGCGTCGGCAGAAGACTACAGGGACAGGGATAAAGAGTAGCCTCTCATTGCGGATTCGCTAATTGGAAATTGGCGAATTGATTGACGAGTGTTGATTGAAGAATTGCGGATTATTCGGCAATTCAGAGATTGGACGGCTGGATCCGATCGCAATCTCCTAATTGGCAATCTCCGAATAATCAGCAATCTTCAATTGTCCATCCGGCAATCAATCCCGCAATTCCCAATTAGCGAATCCCCCAATTCTTGATTCGCTGCAGTACCTGTTCGACCACCTCGTCGATCGGCATCCCAGTGGTATCGATGGCGACCGCGTCGGGCGCCTGGGCAAGCGGTGAGGCGGCGCGCGTCCGATCGCTGTGATCGCGCGCCTCGAGCGCGGACGCGATGTCGTGGACCGCAGCGCGGCCGCGTCGATCTCCGGTGTCCGTATCGCGTCCGCGACATCCTGACCGTCAACCCGGATCACCCCGTCACCAACCTCGAGCCGGACCTGCGAGGCCAGCGCCGCGATCTTCTCTTCGTCCTCGAGTGCAACCGATTCGTGCAGCGCCTTCCAGGCCACCGCACGGTACATGGCGCCAGTATCGATGTGACGGTATCCAAGCCGCTTCGCGACCGCGCGCGCAACCGTCCCCTTCCCCGCTCCAGATGGTCCGTCGATGGCGACGATCAAGGGTCGCATTGCTGAAACCGATCTCACCACATGAATCGGGCGATCGGCAATGGGCGATCGGCATCAGCTGATGGCTGATAGCTGATAGCTGGAGGCTTTGAGCGGTGAGCTATGATCTCGCGTGTGCGCGCCAGACGGACTCTGACGCTCGGCTTGCCGATCTTGGTGCTGCTCATCGGCTTCGCCGCGCACGATTACGTACGCGGCGCGGTGTTCCTCGTCAGAGCCGCAGGCATCGAGGGCATCGCCGGAACCGCCGCACGCTGGGACGCGGAGGACGTGTCCGAGCAGTCCCAGCCGATCCCGTGGCGCGGCGGAGGCCTGCCAGGCCGGTTGTTCCGTCCGTCGAGTGGCGGCGGCCGGCCCATTCTGCTCGTGCCAGGCGTGCATGCCGCCGGCGTTGACGAGCCCCGGCTGATGAAGCTCGCGCGAGACCTGGCCGCGACGGGCCATCCCGTGCTCACCGCGGGGCCCCCTGATCTCGCCGCCTACAGCGTCACGCCACGCAGCACCGATATGATCGAGGACGCCGCGCTCTGGCTGTCGCGGCAGCCTGGCGTCGCGGTCGGCGACGGCCGCATCGGCATGATGGGAATCAGCTTTGCGGGCGGACTGTCGATCGTCGCCGCCGGGCGTCCCTCACTCGCCGATCGCGTGGCCTACGTGATGTCGCTCGGAGGCCACGGCGATCTGCCGCGGACGCTGCGGTATCTGTGCACCGGCATCCAGCCTGACGGCGCCGTACGTGCGCCGCACGACTACGGGCTCGCCATCATTCTGCTTGGCGTGGCGGACAAGGTCGTGCCGTCCGAACAGGCGGACGCGCTACGCCAGGTAATTCTGTCGTTTCTCGAAGCATCACGCCTCGACATGGTCGATGTGACGCGCGCCAAGGCCGAGTTCGCTCGGACCTCGTCGCTTGCCGCGGCACTCCCCGAACCGGCAAAGACGATGATGTCCTACGTCAATACGCGCGACGTCGCCCGTCTCGGGTCGATCCTCCTGCCTCATACCGCTACCCTTGGCGGCGATCCGTCTTTGTCGGCCTCGCGGTCCCCCGCGCCCCGCTGTCCGGTGTACCTTCTGCACGGATCGGACGACAACGTAGTGCCGACCGTCGAGTCGATCCTTCTGGCCCGCGAGCTGCGGCAACGCGGGGTCGAGGTCCACGTCGTCACCACCCCGCTCATCACCCATGCACGGGTCGACCGTACCGCGTCCGCAGGGGCGATGTGGGAGCTGATCATGTTCTGGGGAGATCTGCTCGATGAGTAAGGACGCCGGCAAGCCAGAGCGCCTCCAGAAGATACTTTCCGCAGCAGGCGTCGCCTCACGGCGGCTCTCCGAGCAGCTGATCTCGGACGGCCGCGTATCAGTCAATGGTTCGACTGTCACCGAGCTCGGAACGAAGGCCGATCCGGCCCGTGACGAGATTCGTGTGGACGGCCGCCGGATTCAAGTCAAGCAGCGGCCGCGCTACATCCTGTTGTACAAGCCGCGAGGGTATGTCACGACGCGGTCGGATCCGCAGAATCGACCGACGGTCATCGACCTGATGAGCGCGATCAAGGAATACATCTACCCTGTGGGCCGGCTGGACTACGACTCCGAAGGTCTTCTGCTGCTGACCAACGACGGCGGCCTGGCAGCCCACCTCACGCACCCGCGTCACGAGGTCGAGCGCGTGTACCAGGCACGCGTTCGCGGTATTCCGGACGCGCACGATGTGCAACGTCTGCAGAAGGGACTCGTGGTCGACGGACGGCGGACGAGCCAGGCGCGCGTCACGCTCGAAGAGACGCTGGAGGCGCCGAGCGGGCCGCAGGCGCTGCTGCTGCTGTCGATTCGCGAGGGACGCAACCGGCAGGTGCGCAAGATGTTCGACGCGGTGGGGCACCCCGTCATGCGACTGCGGCGGATCCGCATCGGCCCGATCCAGGACGACGCGTTGAAGCCGGGGCACTATCGCGAGCTGACGCCGGGAGAAGTGACGAAGCTGCGGCGAGCCGCAGGCCTATGACGCTTTCAGTGGACCGGCTCGTCAGGGGATGTGCTCTCGTCGAGCCGCCGCGTGTCCGTCGTTCCGCCGCCATTTGAGGCACTTGCGTCGAATGGCAGGGAGCTCGTGGTGAGCGCCGGCTCTCCCAACGCGTTCGGCAGTTCGAAACCGAGCGCTTCCGCCATCTCCTCCACCTTCGGCAAGTCACCGAGATCGTTGAGCCCGAACCGCTCGAGGAACTCGCGCGTCGTCGCATACATGAACGGCCGTCCCACGACCTGCTTGCGCCCCACGGTCTTGATCAGGTGCCGTTCGAGCAACGTCGAGAGCACGCCTCCGCTGCTGCTGACACCCCGAATCTCGGCGATCTCAGGCGCTGTAACGGGCTGCTTGTATGCGATCACGGCCAGCGTCTCGAGCGCCTGTACGGACAGCTTCTGCGTCGTGCGCTCGTGAAACAGCTTCCGGACCCATTCATGCAGCTCGGTGCGCGTCACGATCTGGTAACCGCCTGCGACCTCGACGATCTGCAGGCCACCCGGCCGTTCGTAATCTGCGCGCAGCGAGGCGAGTGCCGCGTCGACGTCTTCTTTCGGCTCGCCGTCGATCAACTTGTACAGCGTCTTCGCGGACAGGGGATCCGGTGACGCGAAAATCAGCGCTTCGACAATGGGTTTCAGGTACTCGGACACAGTTTCAACCTCAGGAGTTCTTTTTTGCGAGCTCTTCTGCGTGCCGCTGTTCAGGATCCAACAAGGGTTTCGGCGCATCGACCGGACGTGCCCGCTTGTACACGCGTATCGGTCCGATGGTACCCGACTGAAACACGCGCACAAGCTTCAGCCGGATCATTTCGAGCAGCGCGAGGAACGTGACGACGAGCCCGGTGCGAGTGTGCACGTCGGCGAACAGATCTTCGAATCCGCAGGCTTCCGTCTCCGACAGCCGCGCCAGTAACTGTTCGATCCGATCCTCGATCGCGATCTGCTCGCCCGGCAGATACAGCTTAGGCCGCTGCCGGGATCTTTCGACGACCGTGCGGAACGCACTGATCAGGCTGAACAGGTCCACGACGATCTCAGGCTCCGGGGCCTCGCCGGCGATCTCGGCGATCGGGCCGTCCGGCCGGGTCCATTGGGCGCTGCGAAGCGTTTCCCGCTCGTGCAGCAGCTCCGCGGCCGCCTTGAATTTCTGGTGCTCGAGCAGCCGGCGCATCAGCGTTTCCCGGGGATCCTCTTCCGGATCCTCCTGCGTGGGATCGGGCCGCGGCAGCAACAACCGTGACTTGATGTGAATCAACGTGGCCGCCATGATGAGAAATTCCCCGGCGACGTCCAGATTCAATTCCTGCATCAAGTCGATGTAGTCGAGGTATTGCTGCGTGACGAGCGAGATCGGGATGTCGTAGATGTCCAGCTCGTGCGTCTTGATCAGGTGGAGCAACAGGTCCAGCGGCCCCTCGAAGTTGGCGAGCCGAACCGGGTATGCCTCGAGAACGGAATCGAATTCAGGTTGTTCCATGCGGCCCTACGCGTACTTCAACTTCACGGCGGATCGCACCCGCTCCATCGTCTGCTGTGCGATGCTGCGCGCCTTCGATGATCCGTCGTAAAGGATTTCCCTGAGCGCTGACGGCCGGTTGAGGATCTCCGCCCGCCGAGCGCGCATCGGTTCGAGGTGGTCGTTCAGCGCTTTCGCAAGTTTGTTCTTCACCTCGACGTCCCCGACTTTGCCGGCCCGGTAGCGTGTTTTGAGGTCCTCGACCTCTCCCGCATCCGGGTTGAACGCGTCGTGGTAGATGAAGACCGGGTGGCCCTCCACAGTGCCCGGCACGTCTGCGCGGATCCGCTTGGGATCCGTGTACATCTGCATCACCTTCTTTCGAACGGTCTCCGCGTCGTCCGAAAGGTCGATGGTGTTTCCGTAGCTCTTCGACATCTTGCGGTTGTCCAGTCCTGGGAGCCGGGGAAAAGTCGTCAAGAGCGGTTGCGGCTCGATGAACAGTTCGCCGTAGAAGTTGTGGAAACGCCTCACGATCTCGCGGCTCAACTCCAGGTGCGGCACCTGGTCTTCGCCTACCGGCACGTAGTGGGCGCTGTAAATGATGATGTCCGCAGTCTGCAGCAGGGGGTATCCGAGGAACCCGAGCGTTGATAAATCCTTCTCGGCAAGCTGCTCCATCTGTTCCTTGTAGGTCGGCACGCGCTCCAGCCAGGGAATCGGCACCGTCATCGACAACAGCAGATAGAGCTCCGCGTGCTCCGGGACGAGTGACTGAACGAACAGCGTGCTGCGCTCGGGATCGAGACCGGCCGCAATCCAGTCGGCGGCCATATCGTAAGCGCTGGCCACGGTCCCGGACGGATCGGCATAGTCACTGGTCAGTGCGTGCCAGTCCGCAATGAAGTAGAAGCAGTCGTACCGCTCCTGCAAAGAGGCCCAGTTGCTGAGCGCGCCGACGAGGTGTCCGAGATGGAGCTTGCCCGTCGGGCGCATACCGGAGACGACGCGCTGTTTCACTTGAGCAGCAGTCTCATGAAGAGATTCGCAGGCGGCCCGATCATGGCGCTCAAGGCGCCAGTAATCATCAGCGCGTAGAGTACGATGAAGCCGTACGGACGGAGACGCACGAACGTCTCTGCGGGGCCGCGAGGCAGCAGACCGGCGAGCACGTTCCCGCCGTCCAGGGGCGGGACCGGGATCATGTTGAACAACGCCAGCAGGACGTTCACATACACGAAGAAGATCAGGATGGAAGATGCGTTGACCGTCGCCGACGTGTCACCGAGTCCGCCTCCAATGCGAAGCGCGGTCGCGGCAAGGATGGCCAGCCCGATGTTACTCGCGGGGCCCGCCGCCGCGACGACGACGAAATCACGGCGCGGATGGCGCAACTGGCTCGTATTCACGGGAACCGGCTTCGCCCAGCCGACGATTGGCAGCCCGCTGAATGCCGCAAGAAGCGGCAGAATGATGGTGCCGATCAGATCGATGTGGACGAGGGGGTTGAGCGATACACGACCGAGAAGCCGCGCGGTCGGATCCCCGAGGCGGTCGGCCGTCCATGCGTGCGCGGCCTCATGCACCGTCAGCGATGCCAGAAGGATGACGAGTCCGATGAGGATCGTGGTGGAATCCAAAGATGGCGCGTCGCGAACGTCAAGCGTACGGGAAAACCACTGAGTTTTCAAGGACTTGTCAGCCCTGTGCCATGAAATGCGCGAGCACCGCGTCGGCGCATTTCGCCCCCACCACCTTCACCAGCTCTTCGCGCGTCGCGCGTCGGACCCCTGCCAGACTGCCGAACGCGACGAGCAACGCCTTGCGGCGTCGCGGCCCGACCCCGGCGATCGCGTCGAGTTGCGACTGCAGATCTCGTCTGCCGCGCGACTTGCGGTGGAACGTGACGGCGAATCGATGCGCCTCGTCACGGATGCGTTGAATCATGAGGAGCGCGGGACTGTCGGATGCGAGCGCAATCGCATCCGTACGATCGCGCGTGAAGAGCAGCTCTTCCTTCTTGGCGATGCCGGCTGCGACCAGGTTGCCGAGCCCGAGCTCCACGAGCGCGGAATAGGCGGCGGATAGCTGGCCCTTCCCGCCGTCGATGAGGACGAGATCGGGAAACGGCCCGCCGGTCTCGAGCAGTTTGCGATAGCGCCGCAGCACGACTTCGTGCATCGCGGCAAAGTCGTTGAGGAAGCGCGACCCGGGCGCGGGCACGCGTGCGTCGGGGGCGGCCGCGGCAAGTTGCTGCAGATCGGCGGCGGTGTGTATGTCAGGTCCCGTTGACTCCGCTTCCGACTCAGCAGCGGTGATGAGAGCGCCCGGGACCGCATCCCCACTCCGAACGGCCGCAGGCGTTCCGCGGATTCTGAACTTCCGATACTCCGATCGCTTCATCCGCCCGTCCTCGCACACGACCATCGACGCAACCGTCTCGCTCCCCTGAATCGTAGAGATGTCGAAGCATTCAATGCGTCTCGGCACGGAGGGCAACGCCAGCACGGCACGGAGGATTTCGAGCGCGTTGTAGTGGGCCGCGACGTTTTCGTTGAAGCGGGCCTGATAGGCGACCTCCGCGTTGCGGGCAGCGAGCTCCAGGAGACCGCGCTTTTCACCGCGCCGGGGGACCACGAAGCGAACGCGGCGCTCCGCCTGCGCCGACAACCAGCCTTCCAGCATTTCCGCGTCAGCCTCTGGAAACGCTGTAGGCAGGTGCACTTCTGGTGGGGCCATACGGTCCTGATAGAACTGCTGCACGGCCGCTTCCAGCACGTCGCACTCCGGCAGATCGGCCGAGACGCGGACACCGCGGCTCTCGGAGCCGGCGTGCTGACGCGGGACCGTGGTGTCGTCGTGGCCATCTGCTGCGTCCGACGCTGGCGTCACCTGGGCCTGCCCGGCATCCGTCACCAACTCGACCCGTTCGACGACGCGCCCGCCGCGGACCTGGAAGATCTGGACGACGGCACCCGCCGGCCCGAGCTTCAGCCCGAACGCATCGCGGTCGCCCATTTCGGTGGTCGACATCTTCTGTTGGCGAGTGCGCAGCGTCTCGATCGTGCGGATCGCGTCGCGGAGCTGCGCCGCCTGCTCGAACCGTTCCGCGAGCGCCGCCTCGATCATGCGGTCGCGTAATCCTATGGCCAGCTCGGCGCTGCGCCCTTCGAGGAAGAGCTTGGTGTGCTCGACAGCGACGCGATACTCCTCCGCGCTGCATATCTCCTTCACGCACGGCGCTACGCAGCGCTTGATGTCGTATTCCAAACACGGCCGGCCGCGCTCACCTGTGATGATCTCGTTGCACGACCGGAGGCCGAACAGCCGGTGCGTCAGCGACATCGTTTTGCGCGCGAGCGATGCCGGCAGGTAGGGACCTGCGTAGTAATGGTCGTCACGCTCGACCCGTCGGGCGACGAGAACGCGGGGGAACGCTTCACCCGTGGTGAGCTGCAGATACGGGTAGTTCTTGTCGTCGCGCAGGAGGATGTTGTAGCGTGGCGCGCGCTGCTTGATGAGATGGTTCTCGAGGGCCAGCGCTTCGACGACCGAGTCGGTGACGATGACCTCCAATCGCTGTGCTTCGCTGAGCAGCGCGTCGATGCGCGGACTGGTCCCGTGCGCGCCCAGATAGCTGCGGACGCGGTCGCGCAGGACGCGCGCCTTCCCGACGTACAAGGTATCGCCCTGTCCGTTGAAATACAGATAGACGCCGGGTTGTTCCGGCAAACGGGCGATCTGGGCCTTGAGATCACGGATCGGCATGCAGTACACTGCGCGTTTTGACGCGCACGGAACCCTTCATTATAACGCGATGACGCGGCACGGGCCGCCCCAACCATGACCGTTACCGGGATCATCGGGCGGATCTGCATGCTGCCACTGCGGCTGATCATCAGCGCGTGCGTGGCGCTTCGCATTCACCCCAACATCCTGACGTTCATCGGCGTTCTCATCAACTTCGCGGCGGCGGGGGCACTGGCCCTGGGCAAGTTCGTCACCGCCGGCGTCATCATGGTAATTGCGAACATTTTCGACTTCATCGACGGCAAGGTCGCGATCGAAATGGGTGCCGTCAGCGCGTTCGGCGGCTTCTGGGACTCGGTGATCGACCGTTTTTCGGATATCTCGCTGTTCATCGGGCTCATCTACCTGTACTCACAGCTCGGCCGCACGGACTACGTCATGATCACGGCCCTGGCGATGATGTTCGCGATCATGACGAGCTATACGCGCGCCCGTGCCGAATCACTGATCGCGAAGTGCAAAGTAGGGTTCATGGAGCGCCCGGAACGCATCGTCCTGTTCATGATCGGCGCATTCACGAACCGCATGGCAGCGGTCATGTGGGTCATCGGCGTGCTGTCAGTCTTCACGGTGGCCGACCGAATCATCCTGACCTACCGCGAGCTTCGCGATGCGCGCCGTGAGGCGGTCGTATGAAGCAGGTCGCCACCCTGCCCGCCCGTGTCCTCTGGAACGCGTTCTTCTGGACCTACGAACGCGCCACGTGGCAGTACGACGTGATGGTCTTCACCATCCTGGCATTCGTCTGGCTGACACCGCCCGACTGGCTGCGGGATCCGATGGCGTCAGGCGATGGACCGATCGGGTGGTTTCTCCGAAGACTCGCTGAGTAGGCTTTAGGCCTTGGGCCTTGGATCTTGGGCCTTGGTGGTGCACCGCGCCAGCATGTCGCCCGTCGCACCGCACCCGCACGTCGAACGTGGCACGTCGCACACCGCACCGAACGTCGAAACGTTGCACGTTGAACCTCGAACGTCCTCTCACACATCATCCCGTTCATCGTGCAGCCCGAGGTCGAGCGGTTTCCCTGTGAAGTGGATGTCGTGCGCGGCGATCTTGTCGCGCAGCAGCCGGCGTGCGGCGCCATAGTACGGGTGCGGGACGACCAGACGGCTTGCGAAATTTCGCATCCGGTAGATCAGCACGAGCGTGATCTGCTCGCCTTCCCGCCACGTCAGGCCACCAATCCGCGAATACGGTACGAACCCACCGTCCGCCCAGATGCCGTCCGCGTAGAAGCCGCGGCCGATCTTCAGGCTGAGCGGCACGGCGTAGCCGTAGTACACGAGCATCATCGTCTCGGGGAAGACGTCGACCGGACTCTGGCGAAGCAGCATGAGCTTGTAGAGGATCAGCAGGCTGAGGATCGCGCCGAGCACGAGCAACAGTCCGTAGAACGGCGGACGCGTGCCGGGCCACGTGAGGAGTGCGGTCGATCGCATCTTCAGGAAACGGATGAACTGGAGGAACACGCGCAGGTTGGCAAAGAGAAACCCGACGCCCAGGACGAACAGCAGGCGGGGCAGATTCTCCACGCCCGTATTTTATGCTGACCCGCTACTGTCCCAGAGTTGGATCGAAGCATTGGCGGCACCGTGCTTCGTACGTCCCCTGCGCGCCGACGAGTACGCGCTCGCTGCTCGCCACCAGCCGCTGCGTGTGATTGGCCGGGGCGCCGCACACCATGCAGATCGCCAGCGTCTTGGTGATGTACTCGGCGATCGCGAGCAGCTGCGGCATCGGTTCGAACGACGTGCGGTTTGAACGTCTGCACCTTGCGCTGCGCAATCTGCGCACGGCGCAGGCGGCGAATGAGCTCTTCGCTCTTGCCGCTGAACATGCTGCCGGTGATGACTTCGATCCAGCCGTGATTCGGCCGGTGCTGCGAGATGTCCACGTCAGACCCGGGAGAGATACTCTCCGGTGTCCGTGTTGACGCGGATTGTGTCGCCGGTGTTGACGAACGGCGGCACCTGGACGACGAGGCCGGTCTCGAGCCTCGCCGGCTTCACCTGGGCGCTCGCAGTTGCCCCCTTGATACCGGGGACGGTGTCGAGCACCTTCAGATCGACGGTCGACGGCAGCTCGACGCCCACTGGCTCGGGACCGTAGAACTCGAGCCGGATGACCGCGTCCGGGACGATGTAGTTGACCGCATCCCCCAACGCCTCGGCGGCCACATGCAGCTGCTCGAACGAGGTCGTATCCATGAAATGGAACGAATCGCCGTCCTTGTACAGGTACTGCATGTCGCGCTCGTCGAGTGTAGCGCGCTCGACGTCATCTTCCGATCGGAACTTGTGGTCGATCAGCGACGACGTGCGGATGTTCCGCATCTTCGCCTGTACGTGTCCGCGCTTGTTGCCCGGTGTCAGATGGTGAAGGTCGAGCACCCGGAACAGGTCCTCTCCCATCTTCACCAGCATGCCCTTCTTCAGTCGTGTCGCTTGAATGGAGCTCATAGTCATCAAGACGGTGCCCGCAGGGACGCCCAAAATCTTCGGATCGTAACACAGGTCTGCTACCATCGGTGGTATGCCCTGGGACCCGATGCGCGACCTGCGCGTGTGGCAGGAGCGGCTCGAGCGGCTCTCATCCCACCACGCCGAGTCGTGGACCCCGCCCACGGACGTCTACGAAACCCCCGACAGGTACGTGATCAGGGCTGAACTTCCGGGACTCGTGCGCGAGCAAATCAACATCGCGCTGGAGGACACGCGGCTGACGATCAGCGGGCAACGGCCCGACAACACGGCCAACGGCGGCAACGTGACGCACTATCACCAGGTCGAACGCGGACACGGCGCGTTTTCGCGCACGTTCGAGTTCGCCGACAAGATTGACGCCGAGTCCGTCTCCGCCCATCTGGCGGACGGCGTGCTCACCATCACGCTGACGAAAGTGCCAACGCCGCCAGCGCGGCAGATCGCGGTGCGGTAATGTTGCGACGACTCCTGGTTCCCACGCTGTTCGTGTCGATGGGACTCGTCGGCGGGCTCGTGCCGATGCGTTCGGATACCGGCAGCGCCGCGCGCAGAGCCTCGGATCTGGCGTGATCGTGTCGAGCGACGGCTACATTCTGACCAACAACCACGTCGTGGGTGATGCGCGCGCGGCGGTCTCCGTAGTGCTGCCGGACAAACGCGAGCTGCGCGCGAAGATTATCGGGGTCGATGCGCAGACCGACATCGCGCTGCTGAAGGTCGACGCGACCAACCTCCCCGCCCTTCGTTGGGGGGATTCGTCGAAGCTCAAAGTCGCCGAGTGGGTGCTGGCCATCGGCAACCCGTTCCAACTGAATCAAACCGTGACGCTTGGCATCGTCAGCGCGACCGGCCGGAGCCTCGAGGGACGCCTGGCGCAGTACGAGGATTTCATCCAGACGGACGCGGCGATCAACCCCGGCAACTCCGGAGGTGCGCTGGTGAGCGCCCGGGGCGAGCTCGTCGGGATCAACACCGCCATCTACTCGGAGTCAGGCGGCTATCAAGGGATCGGATTCGCCGTGCCCAGCAACCTCGCGCAGCATGTGATGCATGATCTGATCAAGTACGGCGAGGTCCGCCGCGGCACGATCCTCGGCATCAGGTTGCAGCCGCTCACGACCGAGATTGCCGAACGGTTGGGGGCACCCAACACGCACGGCCTCCTCGTCTTCGAGATGGACACGCGATCCGACGCGTACGCGGGCGGCGTCCGGCCCGGCGACATCATCATCACGTTCAACGGTGTGGCCTTCACGGACGGCTCGCAATTCTTCCGGTTGCTTTCAGACGCGCCGATCGGAAGCACGGTGACGCTCGGAATCCTGCGCAAAGGGCGTGAAAGCGTGGTCAAGGTCCCCATCGCGCAGGCGACGGGACGCGTGTCACGCCGTTAGATCCCATTCCTCCGCGACAGCGCGTCGCTGCCAACCGCGAAGCAGCGCCATTTGTGTTCGACGCCAACGGTGATCCCGATGCGCGGGCTCCACGCGGCACGGCGCCGCGCGAACCCGCGGTCTTCGATGCGGAGCGATCCGGCCGTCAGATCCCACTGGTTCTGACGGAGGGAGATGCCGAGCGCGCGGGTCAGGTTACCGGGACCGCGGCAGAGATCGGCCGACGCCAGGTCGGCCGC
>JAIVJE010000538.1 GCA_020200195.1 Acidobacteriota bacterium
GTACCCGCGCTCACGTTCGACCCGGTCGTGGCATCTCGCTGTGCGATCACGCCGCTCACCGGTGCGCGAGTGACGAAGAGCCCCTCGGCATCTGACGCGCCGCCGGTTCGAGCTGCGTTGTACTGAGCGAGGCTTGCGTCCGCCGCGGCAAGGCGGGCCTTGGCGTGCTCTTCCGCTGACCGAGCCTCGTCAAGCCGCTTCTCCGGCGCTGCGCCCGCGTGTGTCAGGCGTTCCGCACGTTCGCGATCACGCCTCGCCAGTGCCAGCGCCGTCTGTGCGTCCGCGCGTGCCCGCTGGAGTTGCGGGAGGTCACCAGGTATCGACGGGGGCGGTAGTAAGCGCGCGAGCTCCTGGCCGCGCGACACCTGCGCCCCAAGCGCCACGTCCACGACGCGCGTCAGGCGGCCGTCGATCGGCGCAACGACGTCTGCCGCGCCGCCGGGTCGTGCCTCCAGGCGTGCCGGCACGCGGATGGATTCGCGGACGGCCTGCTCCTTCACGAGGGCGGTCCCGAAGTCCAGGCTCCATTGCTGCTCCTTCAGGAAGCTGATGCCTGGCGCGTCCTCGCCGGCTGCCGGCGCCGCCGCGCGTGCTGCTTCTACATTGGGATGTACGTCGACCTCGCCAACACGGTGTTCATCGCTCAATCCGCTGGCCTTGAGCACGATGACGAGTTCGCGTTTGCCGGCGTGCGCTGGCTTCACGTCGACGCCGAAGATCCCCGGCCAAGATGGCGCATCCACCCGAAAGACTTCCGGCTGGCCGCCTCCACCTTGTAGCCGGACCTCCACGTGTCCCTCCGTGAGCGCCTTGAAGGTGTCGAGTCGCGTGAGATGTATGGCAAAACGCGAGGTGGAACCCACCGCGAGCGGCGGGTACTCCGCGAACAGCTCCGTCTTGTCCGTCCATCGGGTGACGCTCAGCGCTTCCGGTTCTTCCGGTGCGGCCTGAGGCGCCGCAGATCGATTGCAGCCGGCGGCAAGGATGCCGATTACGAGCACCGAGAAGAAAGATTTCAGGGCCACAATGTCTCTCCCACGGCGCGTTCCAAAGCGATTTGGGCCAGGCGCGCGCCCAGTCGCAAATCGATCGCGCGAAACCTTGCCCGTGATGCCGTCCGGACCGCGTCCAGCAACTCGAGAATGCCGACCTCACCCTCGCGGTACGCCACTTCGACAATTTCCACGAGCTCCTCGGCGGCACCCTGGCGCTCCTCGGAGAGTGCGGTCTGCCGCACGGCAAACACTTCCGACGCGCCGGTAATCTCGCTGCGCACTTGGTATTCGATGGCCGCCCGCTCCGCCTCTATTCGCGCACGCTCGGCCTCCCACCTCGCGGCCTCGCGGCCTCCCGCGTCGAAGAGGGGAAGACCGACGCTCACTCCGAATACACCGCCGGTCGCGCGGCCCGACGCGTCGTCCGCTCGTTTCACGCCGCCGAAGACACTCGGCGAGGGGAGCCGTGCGCGTCGCGCGGCCTCGGCCTCGAGCGTGGCACGCTCGCCCAACCGTTGAAGCGCGCGCAGTTCCGCGCGCGTCGATGTCGCTCGCGTCAACAGGGCCTCAGTCGTGACTGGCGGCTGCTGAGGAATCGTCCCGGTCGCAATCGTGCTCAATGACACATCGCGTGGCAGCATGCCAGACAGCGTCGCTCGCGCCTCGGTGAGCGCCACGACAGTAGATGTCACCAGTTGGTGGGTATCGCGAAGCTCCTGTTCGGCCCGGAGTCGATCGAATCGTGAGCCTTCGCCTTCTCGCTCGCGGGTACGGAGAATCTCGATTAACCGTGCCACCTCTCGCACCTGAGCCCGAGCCGACTCGAGGCGTGCCTGCTCGGCGACGACGCGAGCGACGGCCGCGGCAGCGTCCGACCGCAGGAGCCAGAGCCGCACGTCGCGCTCGGCTTCCGCGGCGGCCGTCGCCGCCACACCAACGCGTGACAGGGCGGCGCGCACGCCGAACATCGGCAGGGATTGTTCGGCCTGAAAAAACTCGGTGAAGCCCGCGCCTTCGCGGCTGTATGTCACTGACGGATTCGGATACGCGAGGCGGGCGAGCTGCTCGCGCCGTGTGACCTCCGCGCCGGCTCGGATGGCCCTCGCCTGCGGTCCATCACGCACGATCAGCTCCACGACGTCGCGCTCGGTTCGATCCTGGCCGGCGGCCACAGACGGCGCCAGCAGACTGACCGCAGCGATCCAGGTACAGACCTGGGCTCGGGTCGGCATAAACGGTCCTCGATTGTTCGAACTGACGGACGACCGGCGGCGTGCCGGTCAGGTGATCAGGCGAGGTGAGTCAAAGGCGGGGCGCGCGATGGGATTCGAGGATCAAACGGCGGAGGACCGTGGACGCGTACGTCGGTGACAGGAGCAGCGGAACGAATGGGTGCGGTCGAAGAGGCCATCGTCGGGCCAGGAAGTTCTGCGATGTCGACATGCACCTGCGGCACCTGGTCGAAGAGGCCATCGTCGGGCCAGGAAGTTCTGCGATGTCGACATGCACCTGCGGCACCTGAGTGCACCCCATCGTGACCGCGACGGCATGCCGACCGGGATCGCACGACTCAGCCCCCACCGCCGGATGAGCGTCGTCGTGTTCCGTGGAGTGATGGTCTCGTTCGGCTAACGCTGAATGTTCGTGCTCGTGCGTCGCGGGCCCGTGGTGATGGTCCGGATGATCGTGGCCGACGTACTCGTGTACGTGCAACAACGAGCCCGTGGCCGCAGATACGACCAAGGCGTGGGCGAGCACGAAAGCGACGAGCCGGCGCACGAGAACAGTCTACTACGAGCCCTCCGCACCCTCGGAACTGGTGGCCCGGCACTCGTGATGGTGAATCGACGGCGTCGGGAGCGGGTAAGAACCCGGTACCGTCGAGATCTCCACCATCCGTATTTCAGTAGGAGAACACCCGCTAGACCTGCGACAAGCGCAATTGACAAATGGCCTCCAAACGCGAAGCCGAATAGGACGGCGTGGGCAACGAACAGCACCAGAACAGCGAGTAGTGCTGGCCATGCGTGCACGTGAGGTTTATGGCCCTTCACCGGTCAGACTGCCGTTCGGCCAACACGAATTGAAGACTGCTGATACCGACAGGCCCGCTCTCGATACAGCGGAATCCCGCCTCGTCGAGCAGCGCGATGATCTCTCGCGGATCGACGTGACCATGGCGGTGAAAATGCGCGAGCAAGCCAGACTTGGCTTGAGCGTGCGCGAAGTCGACGACGAGCACGCGCCCATGTGGTTTGAGCACCCGGCGAATCTCGCGCGCGCATTGCTGGCGTACTTTGCGCGGCAGGTGGTGCAGCATCAACGTGCTCAACACCACGTCGAACTGCGCATCAGGAAACGGCAACGCTTCGGCGACAGCAGTCTTGAACGACACCTCGACTCCGGCCCGGGCGGCCTTCGCTGTTGCGCGGGCAATCATTGCTGGCGACGCGTCGATGCCAAAGACTGAGCCGCCTGCGCCAACCTGACGTTTCGCAGCAATCGCCAAACTTCCAGTTCCGCACCCTACGTCGAGGGTGGATTCGCCCGCTACGAGACGCGCGAGATTCACCAGGCGCTTGCGGAAGGCCCGATGTCTCCCATGGGTCAGCAACCACACGAGCAGGTCGTAACGCGCGGCCCAATGCAGAACGCGGCCAGTTGTGGTCGGCGCGGTGGTAGGTGATGAGATCATCGCTCACGTGAGCGTAGACTTGGATCCAGCGGCTGTGAAGAACCCTCCATCACGACAAGTTCGGAACCGGACATCTGGCCAGAACCGTCCGGAAACGGCGGATCGACGAGTGCGCCGGACGAAAGCCTCGCTGCACGACGCGCTCATCGGACTCGCGCGCGAAAAGCCATATCCCTCGATCGCAGTGAAGGAGATTCTTGACCGAGCGAACGTCGGCAAATCGACGTTCTACACGCACTTTCGCGATAAGGACGATCTGCTCGAAAGCGGCATTCACGAGGTCCTCCAGTCGGTTCACGATCGCCCTCGGTCCGGCAGCCCTGTCGAACGCGTCATTGCATTCAGTCTTCCGCTTCTAAGCCACATTCACGACCATCGCCGTGCGACCGGCGCGAGGATGAAGCGCAACGGTCGCGTGGTGATGCACGCGCACCTACAGAACGTGTTGACGAACCTGATCGCTGAAGAGCTCCTAAGCGTGCCCCGTCGGCAATCGGCGTCGCCGCAGCTTCCAACGGACCTTCTGGCGAGTCACATCGCAGCGACGTTCGTGCTCGTACTGAATTGGTGGGTCGACACCGATGCGCCCCTGACACCAGCGGAGGTTGATGCGCGCTTCCGTGCGTTGGTTGTTCCAACGCTAAGCACACTCTGAAACGTCGGCGTCGCGGACGGGTGTGATTCGGATGAACGACACAGCTTCGTCAGCCAA
>JAIVJE010000539.1 GCA_020200195.1 Acidobacteriota bacterium
GTTAGAAGGTGGCTCACCGTACTGGACGATTTTCGCAACTGGTTAACCTGGGCCTGCGGCCCGCGAAACGCCATGAAAATCAGGCCGCATGTCCACGGTGATTCCGAACCCATGGGTAGACCGTGACTCAGCTCTCCAGCTCGACGCCAAGTCCATCCGCAATCCGATTCACGAACGCGAAGTAGGCGACGATCGCGCACGCGTCATGAACGGCGCGATCATCGAGACCGGCGCTCCGCAGAGATTCCACATCTGACGCGCACATGCGTCTCGGATTGCGGGTGAGCTTGTCCGTGTAGTCGATCAACGCGCGCTCGACGATGTCGAGCATCGAGAGATCGGCGCACGGATCGGCGAGCCGCTCGAGGAGGACGCGTGCATCATCGGGATCGATACCATTTGCTGCAAGTACGCGACGGAGTCCCGCTCCGTGATGTTGCAGTCAGTAGTGGCAATCGTTCAACGCCGACACACGAACGGCAATCATTTCCCGCTGTCGCCGCGACAACGGACCCGGCCGGTGCATCAGCTCGAGATACAGCTCATAGTGCTGTCGCATGACGGCGGGATGTATGCCGTGAACTCGCAGGATGTTGTCGTTGTCGGGCACTCGCTCTTCGACGGGGAGCTCTTGGTCGCTGAGGTAACGAATGAAGGCCATGGTCGTCCTCGGAGACCGATTATAGGCGCGCCTCAGCAATTGACGCCCGAGCCAACGACCTGTATGCCCATGCGGCTGCCAGTCCAAACACCGCGTGTGCCACGATCGACACCCAGTTGCGCGCCATCGCGAACCACGGAAAGACGGCGCTAAACCCATAGAAGTTCACGATGTACAGCAACACACCAAAGGCGGTTCCCGCGATTAAGGCACCGCTGACCGACATGCGCGACACGAGCGCGGACAGGATCACCGCATAAAGAATGGATAGGCCGGTATGGACCGTCAATGCGGCCATCAGCACGCCGGCGTCCGGCGGTGCCGGCATTTGCCCTGGCGCGGGCAGCACGCCCTGCCCGAGCACGATGGCCGCCATCATCCGCAGCGGCCCCCAGGGGCTTCCGTCGAGAAAGACCGGCACCATCACTATCTCGAGCGCGAGAAATACCGCGCCGGAGACGAGTCCTGCCAGAACAGCCGCGCGCCAGTCCGGCGTGACGCGCGCGGCGTTTGGTGCGTCCAGTATCACATCACTCCCTTGTCGCGATCGCCCTGGTTGCCGGCGGGCGGGGTGAATCGAAGTCCTTTCAGGTAGTCGTTCGGCTTGCCTTTCATCATCATCCCGATCGATTCGGCGTAGAACTTGCGCGCGTCTTCCACGCTGCGTTTACCGGTGACGAGGTCGTGCGAGAGATTGATGGCGAGGAAGTTGGCTTCCTCCTTGTCGCAGCGCGCCGACAGCTCGCCTTTGGTCCGCTCGACGATCACGCTGCCGTCGTATTCGAATAACGCCCCCGCGTTCTTCTGGTCGCCAACGCGGTAGTCGATCGTCTGGAACAGCATGTCGTGATGCGGCATCGGAAAGTCGTGGGGAATTTCTTCGTTCACGAGTTCGGTGAATTTCCAGGGCCCGTTGTTATGCCAGATCAGCCGCTGTGGCGTCGCCTCGTGCGGCAACCCATACTTGCCAATCATCGTTTTCGCGACGTCGCGCGGCTTCTGTTTCCACGCGCCGATGTACTTGTCGACCGCCGTTTTGTCGACGGCTTGCGTCGCGGAGCTGAGACCACGCGCCGGCATGCTGATCGCCAGCGCCGCTCCGAGTACGATGGTTCCCAGGACTGCTGAGCTGCCCATCTGTTCCCTCCTTAGAAGGGGAATACCGGCCCCGAGTCGTTTTATTCCTACCGTCCCCCTAGCCAGAAACCCTTGCAAAGGAATAAATTGGCTGTTCGCCGGTATTCATGACGTTGAGAACGATGGCGTCAGCAGGGCAAGACCGTTCAGACCGGGCCCTCTTTGAATCCGAGGTGTTGCCCCATGCCGATCGGCTGTTTCGATTGGCGTTGTGGCTGGAACGGGACCGCGCCGAAGCCGAAGACCTCGTGCAGGACACCGTTGCGGAGGCGCTGCAATCGTTTCATCGCTTTGAGCGAGGCACGAATTGCCGGGCGTGGCTGATCAGCATCATGCGTCATCTGCAGAGCAAGCGATGGCGCGCGCGTGGCCGCGTGCGCCTCGTCAGCGAAGACGAAGTTGATTTGGCGGGCACCCTGACCTTCGAGGCGCCGGCACCGGAGCACGTCACCGATGACGATATGCTTCGCGCACTCGAACAGCTGCCAGATGTCTTTCAAGAAGTCCTGCTCCTCGCTGACGTCGAGGAGCTCAGTTATCGCGAGATCGCCGCGGCGTTGACGGTGCCGATCGGCACGGTGATGTCGCGGCTATCGCGAGCGCGCCAGATGATGCGCCAACAGTTGACCGGCCGCGTGAACCCGTCACGA
>JAIVJE010000245.1 GCA_020200195.1 Acidobacteriota bacterium
CGTCGTCGTTGACGGGAACGCGGAGCCGTCGGTGTCGATCGGGCCATTTGTGTCGGAGATGGACGAAGCGGATCGCGAGCGCGAGAAGCACGAGACCCGGCGGCTGCTGTATGTCGCGATGACCCGCGCGCGCGATCGCCTCTACCTGTCGTCCGCGCTGAAGCAGGGTGCGCTGGTCCCCGGGCGAGGCAGCCTGGCGGAAGTGCTGCCGGAATCGCTCAAACCGCTGTTTGGGCGGGCGGCCGGCGCTTTTCCTGAAGTTGCCACGCTGGGGTGGACCGGCGCGTCGGGTCAGGTGTTCGAGTGGCGCTTGTGCAGGCAGCCGGATAAGCCGCAGCCGAGTCCGTCGGCCGACGCGCCACAACCGGCACGGCGTGACCTGTTCGCTCCGTCACCAGTCACCCGTGGTCCCGCGCGACGGGCGGTGACGAACTGGCTGCTCGAACGCGAAGGCATCGAGCCTTTCGGGTATGCCGCGCCGCAGGAATCACTGCTCGGCACCCTCGTGCACCGCATGTTTCAATTCTCCGAGCGCGCCTCGGCGGCCGTCGACAGCGGCGGCTCAATCGCATTTGCACGCGAGCTCCTTCGGCCAGAAGAACGAGCCATGATCGAGGATCCGGACCGGCTCGCAACCGCCGCGGCGCGAGCGTGGACGGTCATGCGCGATCGTCATGATCTACGCGAGCTGATGGCAGGCGGTGAACGGTTGTATGAGGTCCCGTTCTCGATGGCGGTCACGTCAGCGGGAGAAACCGCGGTTCTTCGGGGCACGATCGACTGCCTCATTCGCCGCACCGACGGTTCACTGGCCCTGGTCGAGTTCAAGACGGGGCGGCCCCGTCCGATTCACCAGGCACAGCTCGACTCGTACGTGGAGGCCATGGAGTCCGCGTTTCCAGGCGCGCGCGTGGAAGGTCGACTCCTCTATCTCGAGCCGCCGCGTCCGTGACCTCGGTCGTCTCGATTCATACGATCGGGCACTCGACACGCTCGGCCGACGAGTTCCTGCGGCTTCTGAACGTGCACGGTATGACGCAGGTCGCCGACATCCGCACCGTCCCGCGCTCCCGGCGTCATCCGCAGTTCAATCAGGACCAGCTCGAATCGTGGCTCACGGCAAACGCGATCGCGTACCGGCATTTCGGTGCGCTCGGAGGACTGCGGAAACCTCGGAGCGACTCGATCAATACCGCCTGGCGCCACGCGGGCTTCCGGGGTTACGCAGACCACATGCAGACCGACGAGTTCCGGGACGCGGTTGACGCGCTGTTGGAGTTCGGCGCCGCCGGTCCGACGTGCGTGATGTGCGCGGAAGCGGTTTGGTGGGAGTGTCACCGCCGGTTGCTCTCAGATTCACTTTTGGTGCGTGGTGTTCCGGTGCGTCACATTCTGACCGACGCCGAGCCTAAACCCCATGAGCGGAGCGAGTTCGCCAGGGAGGTGGGCGGCCAATTGACCTATCCCGGCCTGTTGTAGCCTCAGGGTATCAATCGGCTGCCACCTCGCAGGCAGGGAGGCTGCCGAACGCTAAGCCGTGCATTTCCCACAGTTACGAACCAGAAGGAACCAAACCCCACCGCTCTTGGTCTAACCTAACAGCTGGCGTCGAGATTGCAGTAACGCTGGCCGACGGAGGTGCGGTATGGCAGTTCCTGCTGGTTCGCTGAACGCCGTAAGACCGACGCCGACAGTGTTCGAGTTGGAAGCACTCGAAGGATTGCCGTGCGGCTGCGTGGCGGCCGCCTATCGTGCACGTCCGTGGGACGTGGCGGTGGTCTCGCTGGAGGCGAAGGGCCCGCACTGCATCCTGTCCGGTCATATGAACGGGCAAGTTCTGCGCCTTGGCGACCCGTCGGAGTTCGACGAGGACGAAGACACCGAGGAGTAGCCAGATCACACCGGTCCGCGAAGGCGGACCGCCTGCCGCCAGATTCCAGCCCCCTCACACATCATTTCGTGCCAACATCCCGAAGATCTTGATTGCGTACGGGAAAGCCGTTCTCGTACAATCCAAGGTTTGGGAGTGGCCGGAAGGCCAAAGGAGTGCAGCTCGATGGCTTTGACTTGTCCAAGCTGCGGGAATGACCGAAATTTCCTGGTCAAAACCTTGCAGATGCACGTCGTGCAATTACGTGACGACGCGCGCGTGGAAGCGAACGAAGAAGGACGTCCCGCAGTAATCGAAGTGCTGTGCGACGAGTGCGAAAAAGAGCTGAATTTCGCCGACTTCGAAGAAAACGTCCGGAACGAACTCCTGTTGACGCTCGGCGCCCGCTGACCCCGCGTTATTCCTCGCCCGCTTCGGCCTCTTCGAAGTAGTCGCATTCCGGACACATCCACTCGCGGCGCATCCGGGGCGTGGTTTGGCCCTGCCCTGGGATGGTGTCAGTTACCTCCCGCACGCTCAGCCGCATGCTTTCCCCACACAACGGGCACTCTTTCATG
>JAIVJE010000540.1:0-1565 GCA_020200195.1 Acidobacteriota bacterium
GCAGACGCAGTCCCTCTTCGCCAAGTCCCTGGAAGCTGTACGGCGAGCTGCGCGGTTTGAACGCCCCGCCGCGGAGGACCTTCGCACCGGCGCGCTTCACCGCCGCTGCCGCCGACTCGACCTGGTCCTCCGTCTCGGCCGAGCACGGACCGGCCATCACCACCACTTCATCCCCGCCAATGCGCAGGTCGCCGATGGTGATGACCGAGTTTTCCGGTTTGAACGTCCGGCTGGCCAGCTTGTAAGGCTCGGTGATGCGCAACACCTCCTGCACGCCTTCGAGCACTTCCAACAGGCGCGGATCGAACTCCCGGTTGCCCCCGACGGCCCCGATCACCGTTCGCAGCGCCCCGGTGGATCGATGCACGTCGAACCCCATCTCGACCAGTTGCGCGATGACGTGCTGGACCATCTCGTCGCTCGCGCGTTCCTGCATGACAATGACCATAATTCTCGCTCTCTATACTACTGAATCGCTCGAATCATCGGGTGATGGGGTGATTGGCAATCGCGCGATGGGTTGATCGGGCGATCGGCAATCGTCGATCGCCCATCGGTAGGTCGCCGATTACACCAGATCGCCGATCACCCGATTTCATGATCACCCGATTTCATCATCGCCCGTGTCTGCCCTCCGCTCCAGTCGCCTTGCCTCGTCAATCACGCGTTCGAACAGTCGCCGGATTGCACCATTGTCCAGCGGACCCGTATTCAGGCGTTGGACGTGCGCCAGCACTTCGGCCTCGCGTGCCGGCTGATACACGTCGAGCCCGGCCGCCTTCTTCTCGCGACCGATTTCCAGCGCGCACTCCGCACGGACACTCAGCAGCCTGACGAGTTGCTCGTCGAGCTCGTCGATCCTTACTCGAAGCATGTCGAGCCGGCTCAGAGTTCGCTCTTCAGCCATCGTACGTATTCGCCCGCGCGAGCGGCCAGATCGGGCGACCCGCCATGCTCCGCAATCACGTTCACCAGCGCGCTTCCGACGACGGCGGCATCGGCGCGCTGGCAGGCGTCGACGACCTGCGCCGGTGTCGAAATGCCAAATCCTAGCGCCACAGGCAGCCGCGCCTGGGCTCGCACCCGCTCCACGAGGCTGCCCGCAGCCTCTGCGAGCCGGTCGCTGGCGCCGGTGACGCCGAGTCGCGAAATCACGTAGAGAAAGCCGCGGCCCAGTTCGGCCGAGCGCTTGATCCGCTCGTCGGTGGTCGTCGGGCTGATCAGAAAGATCGGGTCAAGACCTTCGTCGATCAGCGGACCGCGGAGAGCCTGCGCTTCTTCGACCGGGTAGTCCAAAATCAGAACGCCGTCGACGCCCGCTTCCGCGGCCTCTTCGGCGAACGCCACAGGGTCCATGCGGACGACCGGGTTCGCATATGTGAACAGCACGATGGGCGTCTCGACCGCTTCCCGCACAATGCGGACGAGGCGGAGCGCGCCACGCAGCGTCATTCCGCCGGCGAGCGCTCGCTCGCTCGCGCGCTGAATCACGGGTCCGTCGGCCAGCGGATCCGAGAACGGCACGCCGACTTCCAGGACGTCCGCGCCGGCGCCCGCAATATCGA
>JAIVJE010000540.1:1571-4019 GCA_020200195.1 Acidobacteriota bacterium
AGTCTGGCCATCGAGCACTTTCTGGATGGTCATGACGTCCTTGTCGCCCCGCCCTGATAAGTTCACGAGCAGCATGTCCTCCGGCGTCATGGCAGGCGCGATCCTGCACGTGTGAGCGATGGCGTGGGAAGACTCCAGGGCGGCGAGGATACCCTCTTCGCGCGCAAGCCGTTGAAACGCACTCAGCGCCTCGTCATCGCCTATCCAGGCGTACTCGGCACGGCCCGAATCGTGGAGCCACGCATGCTCCGGTCCCACCGCCGCATAATCGAGGCCCGCCGAAATGGAATGCGTCCGTTCGATGTTGCCGTCGGCGTCCTGCAGGACGTAACTGCGTGTTCCCTGCAGCACCCCGGAGCTGCCGCCGGAGAACCGGGCGGCGTGCTGGCCTGCGGTAATGCCGTGCCCGCCGGCCTCGACTCCGATCAGTCGCACGCCGTCATCAGCAACGAAGGCATCGAAGATGCCCATGGCGTTGCTGCCACCTCCCACGCAGGCGACGATCGCGGTCGGCAGTCGGCCGGTCACCGCGAGGAACTGACACCGCGCCTCCTGGCCGATCACGGATTGGAACTCGCGCACCATCAGCGGATATGGATGCGGTCCCAGGACGGATCCCAGCAGATAGTAGCTGTCCGCCACGTTGGTGACCCAGTCCCGCATCGCCTCGTTGATCGCATCTTTGAGGGTTCGGCTGCCTGCAGTGACCGGCAATACCGTCGCGCCCAGCAACTGCATTCGGAACACGTTCAACGCCTGCCGCTCCATGTCTTCGGCGCCCATGTACACGTGACACTCGAGGCCGAGGAGCGCGCAGACCGTCGCGGTCGCAACACCATGCTGGCCGGCGCCCGTCTCCGCAATGACCCGCCGCTTGCCCATCCGCCTTGCAAGCAGCGCCTGGCCCAGCGCGTTGTTGATCTTGTGCGCGCCGGTATGGGCCAGGTCCTCGCGCTTGAGGAACACTCGTGCCCCGCCGAGCGACGCCGTCAGACGCGCCGCTTCGTAGAGCGGTGTCTCACGCCCGACGTAATCCCGAAGGAGTCCGCCAAGCTCCCGCCGGAAGCGGTCGTCGGCGCGCGCCTCGAAGTACGCGCGCTCCAGCTCTGCGACCGGCGCCACGAGCGTTTCAGGGACGAACCGGCCGCCGTAGGCTCCGTAGTAGCCGCGTGCATCTGGATCTCGCTGCCCAAAGGACGGCAACATGACGGTCATCTTGCAATCGCCGCGCAGAAGGCGCGCAGTTTGGCGGCGTCCTTGACGCCAGGCGAAGACTCGACGCCCGACGACACGTCCACGGCATATGGACTGACCGCCGCGACAGCGTCGCGAACGTTCGACGGGGTCAGTCCGCCAGACAGGATCACCCGCCGCCGTCCTGCCGCGTCCGCGGCCGCGCTCCAGTCGATCGTCCGCCCCGTGCCGCCGCGCAGGACGGGATCCTGGGCATCGAGCAGAACCGTTACATAGTTTGGTATGTCCTCGACCGACGAGGGACGGAACCTCTCATCGACCGCGACTGACTTAATCACAGGCACTCCGACCTTTGAGTACAACGCGGGATCCTCATCACCGTGGAGCTGCACACCCCCGAGCTTTACGAGCCCCACCACGCCTTTGACATAGTCTGGCGGCTGATTCACGAACACACCGATTCGCGTCACAAACGGCGGCAGCGCGGCAGCCACAGTCCGGGCCCTGAACGGATCGATGAATCGTGGGCTGGCCGGCCAGAAGATGAATCCGATTGCCGACGCGCCGGCGTCGGACGCCAGCAGCGCATCCTCGAGCCGCCGGATCCCGCATACCTTGATCCGCATCGTCATGCCGCGCGGAGATCCCGCAGCGCCTTGCCGGGATCCGGTTGCGATATCAGCCGTTCGCCGACGAGGAATGCGCGATATCCCGACTGTCTCAGGAGCCGGACGTCGGCAGCGCTCCTGAGGCCGCTCTCGGCCACCGCGACACCGTCGGGAGGCAGCAAGGGAGCGAGGCGGTCCAGCACACCGCGATCGACACTGAGCGTTCGCAGGTTCCGGCTGTTCACGCCGATGATTTGCGCTCCGGCGTCCGCAGCGCGGGCGAGCTCGTCGGCGTCGTGCACTTCGACGAGCGCCGCGAGGCCGAGCGCGGCCGCCGTCGCCATCAATCTACGTAGATCCGTGTCGTCCAGCGCCGCAACGATCAGCAGGACTGCGTCAGCCCCCAGCGCAGCCGCTTCGACGATCTGGTATTCGGTGACGATGAAATCCTTGCGGAGCACTGGTATGGCGACCGCCGCACGGACCTGCCGGAGATGGTCCAGCTCTCCATCGAAGAATGTCGGTTCGGTCAGGACCGAAATGGCGGCAGCCCCGGCACGCTCGTACGCCGCGGCGTGCTCGCGTGGTCGATAGTCCTCTCGCAGGATGCCGCGTGACGGCGAGCGCCGCTTGCACTCTGCGATAA
>JAIVJE010000246.1 GCA_020200195.1 Acidobacteriota bacterium
GATCAGAGGATGAGCCGCCTTGAAGCGCTCAAGTCCTACGCCATCAACGGCGCGTACGCCGGATTCGAAGAGCAGACCCGCGGCACGCTCAAGACCGGCAAGTACGCCGACATGGTCGTGCTGTCGAGAGACATCTTGTCGATGCCCGAGGATCAGATTCCGTCGTCCGAGGTGCGTTACACCATCGTGGGGGGAAAGATCAGGTACAGGAACCCTTGACAATCAGCGGCCTTCTTCGTCGCGCTCGTTTGTACGAAAGGCTGAAACCGGCAGGCCGGCTGCGTTGATCAGGTTGGCCTCGGGGTTGTAATCCCAGGCGTAGCGGACCGATTGCGGGTTCGAGACGTCAGGGCTGGACACCCGAACGGTTGCGCCCTCGATCAGCGCCGTCGCGGCGACATACTTGCCATCGAGTCCGGCGATCTGAAACCCCGTCAGCGGACCGTTTCCACGGGTTTTCAGGGCTGTCCCCGCGTTGTCGAACCAGACCCGAATGGCGTTTCCTTCCCGGGTGAACTGGCGATACAGCGGGCTCGCTTCGCGGTGTTGCGCGAGCAGCGCCAACCGGCGGCCGACCTCCTGTTTGTTCGTCGGATGAATGTCCGTCGGGTTACCGATGTCGTTGATGACGCCGACCCCGGTGTTGCGAAGCGCCGTGGCCTTGACCTGGCCTTCCTGTACGCGCATCCAGTGGCCATTTTTGACTGCGTTGCCGTAATTGGCGAGTTGAACCCAATAAAATGGGAAATCGCCCTGGCCGAAGGCGCGGCGCCAGTCTTGAACGAGCGTCATGAGCGCCTCACCGTAGATGTGACCCTGCGCGCGGCCGGCTTCCGTCTCCCCCTGATACCACAGCGCACCCTTTATCGTGTATTTCACGAGCGGCGCGATCATCGCGTTATAGAGCGTCGTGGGTTCGTGGTGGTGCCCGGGGCCAAGCGGGGGTGCAGGGCGAGTGCCGAGGGACCCGCTGGCTTCCCATTTCTTCAACGCTTGCTGATGGCGAGCCTCGTTGACCGGGTAGTGGCCGATCGCGTTTTCCCAGAAGGTGAGGAAGGGTTCGAGCCGGGAGTTGCCGACCAGCGACAGGCCACTGATCCAGGACGCGATAGGAGTACCGCCCCACGAGGAGTGAATCAATCCCATCGGAACTTTCAGGTCCTTGTGCATCTGGCGGCCGAAAAAGTAGAGGACCGCCGAGAATTCCTCGACCGACTTCGGCGAGCAGACGACCCATCTGGCGTCCACATCGTCCACGGGAACGGGGGACGTTTTCCGCGGGACGTAGAACAACCGGATCTGCGGGAATTCGGCTGAGGCGATCTCCGCCTCGGCGTTGTCGGATCGACGAACGGTCCACTGCATGTTCGATTGGCCTGAGCCAATCCACACGTCACCGACCAGAACGTCCGCGATCGTGATGGTGTTCGCCCCGCGAATCGTCATCTCGGCTCCAGGCCCGGGAGTCAGTGGGTGCAGCCAGACTTCCCAGCGGCCCAGCGCGTCTGCGATCGTTTGAGCCGTTTGGCCGCGGAACGCGACGCTGACCGCTTCGCCAGGTTCCGCTCTGCCGTAGATCCGCGCCGGCATGTCCCGTTGCAGAAGCATGTGGTCGCTGATGATGCCCGGGAGCCGGACATCGGCAAAGGCGTTGCCCGCGAGCGCCGAGAAGGCGATCAGGAATGTGGCGAGTCTTCGTGGCAGCATGGAGACATTCTAAAGCCGAGCGTCGCACCGCCGTGTCCTGACCGGCAACCTGCAGCGGCAGGAACCGGCAGGTCTGCGCCCCAAGAATCGCACACCTTCGGCCCGTTCCCCTCAGTCGAAGAGAAACCGCCTCCACCTGGTCGCAGCCCTCAACGCCCTTTGAGGGCGTTGCGCAGGTTGTCCGCCAGCGATCCCAGCGAGACCGTGTAGCGGCCGCCGCTATAATGAGCCGCCATGATGATGATGCGTCGTGCCTTCGTCGAGCCCGCCATGCTGTTGGTCACCTTCTCGCTGAGCTGGGCGGTGGTCGCCCGCGGCATGCCGGCCACGGCGGAACAGGACTCTGTCGAGCGCGCACGTCGCATCCACGCTGAAACGATCGGCGTTGACAGCCACATCGATACGCTTCAACGAGTGGTGAACGGCAAGGAGGACGTTACCCAGCGGACCGGCAAGGGGCATGCCGATCTGCCCAGGCTTCGGGAAGCGGGAATGCGCGCGCCCTTCTTCGCACTCTATGTCCCGACGTACTACAAGGGCTCGGAAGCCGTTCGCCGGACGCTCCAGCTCCGCGATGCGATGCAGTCACTGCTTGACGCGCATCCGGATCACATCCAGCTCGCCCTGAGCGCGTCGGATGTCGAGCGCATCGCGAAGGCCGGCAAGATTGCCGCTGTACTCACGATCGAAAGCGGGCACGCGATCGCCGACAACCTCGCGGTCCTGCGGACATACCATC
>JAIVJE010000247.1 GCA_020200195.1 Acidobacteriota bacterium
GAGTACTACACCCTGGAGCACATCCGGCCGACCGCCGAGTTCATGCGGATGGTGCGGCGCGTGATCGGGCCCCGGAAGGATACGCTGGTGTTTCTCGAGGTGCCGGACATGACACGCGTGCTGCGCGAGCGGGCGTTCTGGGACGTGTATTACGAGCATTGCACGTACCTTACTGCCGGCAGCCTCGCCCGGCTCTTTCGTTCCACAGGGTTCGAGATTATCGAGCTGGTGCGAGACTTTGCCGACCAATACCTCTGGGTGACCGCCCGGCCTGTTGACAGTGTTACCAAGGCATCGCTCCCGATCGAAGACGATCTCAAGGCGACCACAGCCGACGTGGACCTCTACAGCGAGCACGCGTCGAGGGACATCGCGGCCTGGCGCGACCGAATCCTGGATTTTGCCGCTTCAGGACGGAAGCCTGTAATCTGGGGCGCCGGATCGAAGGCGGTCGCTCTGCTGACGACGTGCGGCATCGAAGCCGAGGTCGAGTACCTTGTCGACATCAACCCGCACAAGGCGGGGAAGTTCCTTCCGGGTACCGGGCATCCTGTGGTTTCCCCTGAGCACATGCGGCACTATGAGCCAGGCGTGGTTGTGGCCATGAATCCGGTATACATCGACGAGATTCGCGCGCGTCTGGACGCGAGCGGTGTATCCGCCGAGGTCCTGTCTGTTTGATTGAGCATGACCGTTTACACGTTCAATCCGCTCGACGATGGCCGGTGGGGGGAGTTCGTCGATCGACATCCCTCGGCCTCCCTCTTTCATGCTCCCGGCTGGGTAAAGGCCCTGCAGCAGACGTACGTGTATCAGCCCGTCGTCTATACCACCTCACCTCCCGAAGCCCTACTGAACAACGGCATTCTCCTGAGCCGTGTCCGAAGCTGGCTGACCGGCCGGAGTCTCGTCTCCGTTCCCTTCGCCGACCACTGTGAGCCGCTCGTCGCCGTCCCGGAGGACCTGGCGGCGATTCTCGATGCGCTACGCGCCGTAGCCGGTGGCTGGAAGTACGTCGAGTTGAGGCCGAGAACCTCCGGTCCATGGGACGATCTGGGCCTCGCAGCAACAACGTCCTTCCGGTTTCACGTCCTCGATCTGCGGCCCCCACTCGAGGATGTCCGTCGAGGGTTCAAAGAGAGCGCGGTTCAGAGAAAGATCAAACGTGCGGAGCGCGAGGGTGTGTCCTGTGAGGAAGGGAGATCGGAAGCGCTGTTGCAGGCCTTTTATCGCCTGACGCTCCTGACCAGGCGGCGGCACGGGATCCCACCCCAGCCAATCCAGTGGTTCAGGAATCTGATCGGCTGCTTTGGCGATCGATTGACGATCCGTGTCGCGGTGAAGGGCGGCCACGCGATTGGGGGCATTCTGACGCTGCAGCATCGGAAGACGCTCGTGTACAAGTACGGCTGCTCCGATGCCCGCTTTCACAATCTTGGAACCATGCCGCTTCTGTTCTGGACGACCATTAAGGAGGCGAAAAGCGGCAGGTGTCGAGACGTTCGACCTGGGACGTTCGGATCTCGATAACGCAGGACTGACTACATTCAAGGAGCGGCTGGGCGCAGTGTCCTCGACCTTGACCTATCTCAGATCGTCAGGTCAGCGGCGGCACGGGACAGGATGGGGCATGCACGTGCCAACGGGCATCGTGGCGCGGATGCCGGACGGTGTTCTGATCGCAGCAGGGAAGCTACTGTACCGCCATATCGGATGATCATTGATGATGAGATGTCGCGCGAATCCCCGCACGAACACCGGATGTCGCGCGTGATGAGTCTATTAGGCGATCGCCTGCGCGCGAACCTGCGCTTCATGCATAGTCGCGAGATGGCGGCGTATGGCAGATTGCCACTCGGGCATCTGAATCCCAACAGAACGAAGCTTCTCGTTCGACAATGCGCAGAACCGCGGTCGCGTGGCCGGCGTCTCCAGATCCGCAGACAGCATCTTCTCGATACGACCGTCCACCTGCAGGGCATTCCCTAGGTCCTGGGCCAGTTCATACCACGAGCTGAAGCCTGAGTTGACGCAGTGATACGTTCCAAATGGAGCTTGATTCTCCAGGAGCGCGATGGTCGCACGTGCCACGTCCGGTACATAACTTGGGGATACGGTCGGCGGGTTCGTGGAATCGATTTCAGTGTAGGGTTCCTGCGCCGTACCGTCGAAGACGAAATCCGTGCTGTAGTGAACGAGGGTCGCTCCAGAGGCTTCCGCAACGTCTGCCAGCAGCGCCGGCCCGTGTGCATTGACAGCGAACGCGGTCGCCGGATCGGCTTCCGCTGCATCGACAGCGTTGTACGCGGTGCAGTTGATGATGGCGTCCGGAAGAAGCCGGGCCATTACCCTCTTGACCTCCTTGGCGCACCTGATGTCGAGATCGGTACGACGCAGCGCGACGACGTCGTGCCCGGCCGATATCAGAGCGGAGCACAGCGC
>JAIVJE010000306.1 GCA_020200195.1 Acidobacteriota bacterium
GTCGATGTCTGTCAGATCCGATGTGCCGACTACTGCCCTACGGCCAACTTCCGAAACACTCGCAATTTGCGTGGCTGGGTATAAGGGACGGAATTCGCAACTGGCTGCTCACGCCGGCATGAATGCGGCGAGTGACGTATGACCGGTAATGGCGGCACCGGCAGCCTATCTGGAAGCGGCTTGTGCCAGTCCATGAGAGGCCGCCGATGTTAGACTGCGCCACAGTCAGACTGATTGATGTTGTCATGGTCTGTTGATGGCCAGATGGGAGGAGTTGATGGTCCGACAGAGCCTGGTCCTACTTATCGTCGCGCTCGGCGTCTTTGCGGCTTCCGATAGTGCCGGGCAGGTGGGGCCCCCTGCCACTCGCAACGATGAGGAGGCAATCAAGCACGTGATTGCTGCGACCACAGATGCCTTCAGTCGGCACGACGCGAAGGCGTGGGTGATGTTCTGCACCCCAGATGCACAGCTGGTAACAGTGCGGGGCGAATCCATGAATGGAGTCGGCGAAATCGAACAGGGACTGACGACGATCTTCCAGACCAGAGGCCGCACCGCGACGCTCAAGACGCTGGATGTGGCAGTGCGATTCATCCGGCCTGACGTTGCGCTGGCCCACGTCACCAATCAATTGAGTGGCCTCGTCAGTCCCGAGGGGCAGACGCTGCCATCGCACCAGGAACTAAGCATTCGAGTGCTTGTGAAGGATCAGGGCGCCTGGCGCATCACTGCTTTTCACAACACGATTGTGCAGAAATCATCGGCCAGACGATAAGCGATCGCTCGACGAGGTCTGTCAGGGATTCGAACTCCACGTCCAGCAAGCCGCTGCCCTTGAGGGAACTGGCTCGTCCGCGCGAACGTGAGTTACTCGGTCGCGCCGATAACGCGGCAACACGATCGCTGCTTGTTGCAGAAGACACGTGTTGCCGCGCGCTGTCGATGAGAAGCTCCCGTCGCGGTCGCGCAGGTCAAGCCGATTGCGCGTTATGACGCGGGAGTGAGATCCAGCGCCTCCACGATTCGCGTGAAGGGCAGCTTCGCCGCCTCGTTTACTTTCTGCACGTCTTCCGCGCTCTGCGCGTCGAAGAGGCACATGCAGCGTGATTCGCCCGGCACGAAGGTGCTGCGGATGTAGCGAACGGCCGTCCCGTCAGCAGTGAACTGCTGCGCCGTAGCGATCGCCGCCTGCTGAGCGCCGGCCAACGCCGTCATCGTGATGCCCGCGAGATTGCGCTCCACCATATACACAGCCATCATCTGCTCCTTTGAAATTTGCGGCCCGGCATCGCCTAAAATGGCTTCCCGTCGCACCACGGATCATGGCCGCAGCGACGTGGATCTGTCCTTAAGATCCTCATCAAGAAGGCTCAAAAATTCTCAACGAGAGTATGCCCACCGACTCGTGCTACGAATTCGGGCCGTTCCGGCTCGATGCCGCTCGGCGGACTCTTTGCCGCGGCGACGAACCGATCTCCATGACCGCACGGGCCTTCGACGTGCTGCTCGCGCTCGTCCAGCGGCCGGGACAGACAGTGGACAAGGACGAACTGCTGCGGCTGGTCTGGCTTGATACGATCGTCGAGGAGGGCAACCTCACACAGCAGGTTTTCACGATTCGGCGGCTGCTCGGGCCCGATCCGGGCCAACGCGGCGACTACATCCTTACGGTTCCGCGACGCGGCTACCGCTTTGTGGCACACGTCAACGCCCGCACGGCCCACTCGGCCAGCTCGCCGTACGAGCACGCTGCCGCAGCCGTCGTGTCGCACGTCGTTCGGCTGGCGATGCCGCTGCCGGGAGACGCGCCGTTCGCGAGGGTGGCCGAGCGCGCGCTCACCATATCTCCTGACGGCCGCACGGTCGTGTACGTGGCGGGCGGCGCCGCAGGCGTGCGATTGTACCGGCGAGCCCTCGAAATCCTGGAGGCGACCGCGATCCCGCAGACGGAAGGGGCCACCAACCCGTTCTTCTCACCCGATGCCGAGTGGATCGGGTTTACGGCTGCGCGGCGGCTGCAGAAGATCCGCGCCGGAGGTGGACCCCCGCAGACGATCTGCGAGCTCGACGGCGACGTGCGTGGTGCCACGTGGTCTACGTCCGGTGTGATCGTATTCGCTGCCGGTCCGGCCTCCCCGCTGTGGCTAGTCGAGGCCGACGGAGGCACGCCGAGACCGCTGACCACGCTACGCTTCGAAGCGGGAGAACGGACCCATCGCTGGCCGCACATGTTGCCCGACGGCCGCGGCATTCTGTTCACGATCGGGCATGCTGACGCCACCTCATTCGACGAGGCAAGCTTGGCGGTGGCAGATCTGGATGCGGCGGATCATCGGATCGTTCTGTCGCACGCGACGGACGGCCGCTGCCCACGTGCTCCATCGCTCGTCTACGGCCGTCAGGGCACGTTGATGGCGATGAGCTTCGATCCGCACCGACGTGAAGTGACCGGGTGGCCTCGGACCGTCGTGGCGGGGATTGCGATGTCCGCAACCGGTGCCGTGCACGCCGCCTGCGCGCCGACGGGGGTCCTCGTCCACGCGCCGGGCGGTGTGCAGGTACCACGCCGTTGGCTTCTCACGCTGGCATCCGACGGCTCGGCGGTGGACCGGACGCCGTGCGAGGACGCGATCGAGGAACCGCGCGTGTCGCCGGATGGCGGCTCGATCATTGTCGGCCGGCGCGGCCGCGGTTCGGATCTCTGGCTGTACGCTCGCGCCCGGCGCGCGTTCAGGCGCCTCACTTTCGACGGCAACGCGTTTGCCGGCATCTGGGGCACTCGCAGCAACACGATCACCTGCAGCTCGAATTCCAGCGGCACCGCCGACCTGTACTGCCTGCAGCCAGACCGCAGTGCCGCTCCGGTGCTCCTGGTGCAGACGGAATTCGACAAGGTCGCTGGGTCATGGTCGCCCGACGGAGCGACGCTCGCCTACACCGAATATCACCCTGACTCGGGCGCGGACATCTGGATGTTCGACCGTGCAGCAGGTGCCACCAGCGCACTGGTGCGCACGCGATTCAACGAATATGCACCGACCATCTCGCCCGATGGCCGATACCTCGCGTATACCAGTGAAGAATCAGGGCGCGCGGAGGTCTACGTGGTGGCGCTGCCTGACGGGTCCGGCAAGTGCCAGATGTCGACCGATGGCGGCGCGGAACCCGTCTGGTCGCGCGACGGGCAAGAGTTGTTCTATCGCGTCGGCCGCCGCATGATGCGCATCGACATCCGCCGCGGCCCCTATCATTCAGGCGTGCCGACAACGCTGTTCGAGCACCATGACGTGCCTGGAGCTGTTACCGGATTAGCCAACTACGATGTCCTTCCAGAGGGGGAGGGCTTCGTCGTGATCGTCGAGGATGATGTGCCCGTGGTGGGGGCGCTGCATGTCACGCTCGGCGCGCTGGATACGCGGTAAGAGCGTTCTGCCCCCAAACAAGACTTCCGTTGCTACCGGATGAGCGTGGCTGGGTGTTAGGGACGGAATTCGCAACTACCTACTAATGACGGCCGCTTGAACGCCTCCGGCAACTTCATTGACAATCAGTTCGTTCGGAACGTGCGGATCGACGCGGCGTCGGAGGCCGTCCAAGTTTGTATACACATCGGACACGGTTGAGGCGGCCAGCACCCGGCACGAGGACCCGCGCGAGCCGGTCGAGTGAGACCACGCGAGACGTCCCACATCAGTGCTGACAACTTCCGCTGGTCTATTGCGGACCCAGCAGCCTGCGTTCCCAACGGCTCAATCGGATCGGGGGGCCGTGATGGGATTGATGGCGCTTGGCGCGGCGCGCGGGGAATGATGCAGGCGCCGAGGGCAACGGCGATCAGGAGAGTCAACGTCCCGGCAAGCGTGGCGTTGTCCGACGTCGACACGCCGCTCGTGAACAAGCATTCAAGAACGTCCAGAGGAATCTCTCGAGCGATCGCACCGCTGCGAAACCGCCGCCCAAGCGTGGATCTCACGCCGCAGAATTGCGACCAGTGATGCCGGCCAGACAGAGGCGCGCACGTAGAGCGTCATGCTCGATTCGTGATTCTGGCCTTCGGGCAGGTACGCGACGGGCACGCAGGTCGCGCCGAGCTGAAATACGTTCGTAGTCGGCCCATGATTTTCGCAGGCTTGCACGCACTTCGCTGGCGCAAGGCTGGCCGGCAAGAGTTCGCGCGAGCGTACCCGTCACGGCGGCCCTTGGTGTCGTTCTTGCCATCCGTGCCGCTGGTGCGCTTCATCGCCGCCACCTGAGCCCCATCCGGCACGCGCGCTGAGGGCCAGTACACCGGCGCTAAGCCCCAGCAGCCCGTATTCGATCCAGAGAACGCCGGCGGGCACGGCCCATGGTCCCCCCGCGCGCGACTGGTGCCACACGAGATAAGTCGGAATGATGGCCAGGCTCCAGACGAGGAGCGGCAACGTGGATCGCACAACCAGAAACGGCAGCAGCCAGACCAGGTACCACGGGTAGATCACGGGAGAAAGCAGCAGTACGAGGGCGACAGGCCACGCCCACGCTGCGGGATCCTGCTCCCGTCGGCGCGCGACGTACCAGCCAGCCGCGGTCAACCCCGCGAGCACCGCGATTGCGACGGCGGCTCGTGTCCCCGCCATGGCCGCAACGGGATCGAACAGCAGGTGATTGAAGCGAAAGCGATCGATCACGGCGCCCAGCGAGCCCGGTGGAACTCGCCATCCATCAAGAAACGGAACATAGACGGCGACCAGCAACGCACTCGCAGCCAGACCATGAATCCAACGCACGCGCCGAAGCAGGAGCGGCGCTAACACCAACGGAAGGAACTTCACCGCCGCGCCGGCGGCAAGCGCCAGCGCCGCTACCAGACGCCAGCGCCGCGCCAACGCCGTCGCCGCGGCCACGACGAACATCGTCCCGAGTGCGTCCAGGTGACCGGCGCTTGCCGTTTCAAAAATCGCGATCGGGTGCCACGCGTACGCGAGGACCCATGCCTGGTCCTTGCCTATGTGCGGGAGCCAGAGCATCAGCAGGACTACTGTCAGGGCTTCGGCGACCACCAGCGCGCATTTGAAGGCGACGGCGGATTCGCCAAACGCCGTCACGGCACGAAGAAACAGCTGGGCTCCCGGGGGATACGGGCTCGGCACGTCGGTGTTGTTCATCAGCCGCGTTTCGCGCGTATGCACCCACTCAAAATGGGGATCGTTGGGCACGACGAGATAAGGGTTCAGACCCGCACGTTGCAGCCGCGCGTCCCAGGTATAGCGGTGGGTGTCGTCCAGAGTGCCAGCGGGTTTGGTCGCGAGCGGCACGCGGGCAGCGAGCGCGAGCAACAAACACACAAGCAGCGTGCGCGAGGGTGGCACGCGCCCGATGAAAAGCGAACCGACCGCCACGGCATACGCCGAGGCCGCGATTGCCAGGAGGAGCAGGTGCTCACGACCTCCGGTGCGGAACCCAGTCCGAGACAACGCGATAAACGCGCCCGCGATGACGGGGCCGCAGACGAGGAAAGGGATTGACGTTGGCGCGGTCCTGAAGGCTGCGGCCGCGTTGCGAGGAGGCGCCATGTCAGCGCGAGCCGTCGTCGCGATCACCCGCACGCCAGTGTTTCGCAAGGTATGCCGCTGTGCGCGGCGCGCGGCCCGGCTGTGACTCCAGATCGCGCGCCAACTGCTCCAGATCGTCGTGCACGTCGACGTCATACCACTCGTCGGTGCGCGCGCACGTGAGACCAAGCGCGCGCACGCGCGACAGGAGCGCGTCGAGGGCGCTGCTGGTGCTCAGTTGCGGTGTTGCAAACAAGGTCGGGTGCGAGGCACGGCCTCCCACGAGGTAGTACCCCCCATCCAGCGTCGGCCCGACAACCACGTCATGCGTCGTCAATGCGTCGAAGGCCCGCTCCAGGACGTGGGCGGGCAGATGCGGCGTATCCGCGTTGAAGGCGACAATACGTCGGAATCCCGCCGCGGCAAAGTGCGCGAAGGTCATCGTCAGCGCGGCGGCGAGACCGGCTTGCGTCTGTTCGACGACTGAGATGCCTTCGAACCATCGGCGGAGATCGACGCCGTCTCCGGCGGGGCAGACGATTGCAACGTGTGCCGCGGGCGCCGTTCTCGCCAGCGCGAGCGTATCCTCGAGCAGGCAGCGATACAGGTCGACGACCCTGGCTGCGGTGATGTGGGTGGCGAGCCGCGTTTTGACGTGGCCGACCCGCGGCGCCTTCGCCATGATTGCCAGCACGCGATCAGCGTTCACCCAGTGACCCGAAGCGATACACAAAAATGCGCGTCATGATGAACCAGGCGGCGCCGATCGATCCGCGGATCGTGCCCGTGATCTTTGATTCGCCGATTCGCGGGTAATAGGTCACGGGCACTTCGACGACGCGCCAGCCCGCGCGTGCCGCTCGCGCGATCATTTCCACTGGCCAGCCGTAGGTCTGCTCGCGCAGCGGCATGCTTCGCAGCAGATCCGCGCGCACGGCGCGAAACGGTCCAAGATCGGTCAGCTTCACGCGGTATAGGATCCGCATCAGCGACGCCGCCATGCGGTTCCCCACACGCGAATGCCACGGCAGGGCGCCTGGCTGAAGCCGTCCCGCCAGCCGCGACCCAATCACCATGTCGGCTCGACCGCGCGCGATCGGCTCGATGAGGGTCGTGAGCTCCGCGGGCCGGTCGCTGTAGTCCGCGTCCAGAAACACGACAATGTCGGCGTCAGCGGTTGTGTGCTCCAGGCCGGTGAGGCAGGCGCGGCCATAACCGCGACGCCGCTCGACGATCACGCGCGCGCCACGCCGTTCGGCGATGCTGCGCGTCTGATCCGACGAGCCGCCATCCACCACAATTACATCCATCACCGGGGGACGCGGCAACTCCGCCAGCACCGCGCCGATGGATGCGGCTTCGTTCAGCGCCGGAATCACGACCGCAACCCGTGGCGCTACCACCAAGGCGCGTGCGGCTTACGGCGCGCAAGAGCCGCGTCGATGCCCCAGGTGCGGCCGGCAGCCCCAAGCGCGAGCGCGAGCGCCGTGCCCATGGGGACCAGCAATTCCCAGATCCACGCCGTTCCCCACTCGGAAACCCAGAGACTGGTGAGGAAGGCGAACGCGGCAAACGCTACCGCAGGCGTGAAGAGTCCCAATACCAGTAACACGCCAAAGGAAATTTCCGCGACCGCTTGCAGCGGCGCGACGACGGCGGCGTTGGCCGCCATCAGACGCATGACGGATTTCCACGCCTCGGGCGCGCTTCCGCGGGTGGCGTAGGTATCGATCAGGTTTGCGTATCCTTCGCGCGTGTACAGGCCCTTGCCGTAGTTTTCGAAGAAGACCCAGACGAACATGGCGCCGATGACGAGTCGTGCAAGCGCCAGTGCCCGTCTGGCGCGAACACTCGTTGTCCGGTCGAAGTCCGATGGCATGCGAACGCTCCCCAGTGGCCCACCTGTGGTTATAGACTACCGCTTCGATGGCACACGTGAACGCCGATGTCGAGGTCATCGCCGGCGACCGGACCTTTACTTCGGGCCTGCTCGTCGACATCGTCCGCGCCCTGAGCGCCATGCGGGACGGCGAGTTGCTGGCGCTCGTGGGGTCGTCTGACGAGCTCGATCAGGACCTGCGCACCTGGAGTGCGCTGACCGGCCATGCGATCGTTCACGTCGTGGCAGACGGATCATCTACGCGATGGATTATTCGCCGCGGGCCGGCGCCCGGCCAGGCCGAGCAACCGCGCCCCATTGGCTCGAGGCTGTGGCTGTACACCAACTTTGATTGCAATCTTCGTTGCGACTACTGCTGCGTGCGATCGTCGCCGTCAGCGCCGCGCCGAGCGCTCGGCCTGGAGCGCGTCCGACGCATCGCCGCCGAGGCCCCGGCGATCGGCGTGCGCGAGTTTTTTGTCACCGGCGGCGAGCCATTCGTGCTCAGCGACATCGCAGAGATTGTGAGAACACTCGCCAATGTCGCGCCGGTGACAGTGCTCACTAACGGCATGCTGTTCAAGGGCTCGCGTCTAGCGGCACTGCGTGCGCTGCCGCGGGAGCAGGTCACGCTTCAGATCAGTCTCGACAGCCCGACACCCGCACTGCACGATCGGCATCGCGGTCCAGGGGCGTGGGACGGCGCACGTCGAGGCATGCAGCTGGCGCGAGCCGAAGGCTTTCGCGTGCGTGTCGCCGCAACCGTGTCGACCGACGAGGACGAGCAGGCGTTCCGCCGCTTTCTCGATGCCGAAGCGGTCGCGGAGCATGACCGTGTGATCCGCAGGATTGCACGCCGTGGATTCGCAACGTCCGGCGTGGCGGTATCGCGCTCGGATTTGCTGCCAGAGCTGACGATTACCTCGAACGGCGTGTATTGGCATCCCGTCGGTGCGGAAGACGAGGACATGCTCGTCACGCCGGACATTTTTCCGCTCCAAGTTGCGTGGGAGAAGGCGCGCGATGCTGTCGCTCGCCAGCAGGATTACGGCGAGCGGCTGGCAAGGATCTTCTACTGCGCGTGACGTGAGCTACGGCGCGGCCGCGGTTGTGCTGTTTCCGAACAGGCCCTGCTGCTCGCACGCCACGCGCAGCGAGTCGTACCCGTTGACGTCCGCCGGCACCCATTTCCTCAGCCCCTCCGCTTCGAGCACCGGCCGATGCTCCGGATTATCGAAGCTCATCGCGGAAAGCGCCTCGATGAACCGCCGCGCGCGCGCCGCGTCGAATCCGGGCCGTGCGGTAAACATGCAGTGCGAGTACGGCGGGCTCGACCACACCTCGGTCACCGCGCCCCTCGGTAACAGGTTGCCCTCTTGCGCGCTGTTCCAGAAGGGGCTGCCGATCGCGCCGGCGTCCGCGCGGCCGTCGAGGACGGCGCGAAGCGCATCGACTTCACTCGTGCCGGTATCGCCGTGCTTGCCGACGTCGGTGTTGAACCGCAGCGTCTGGTAGTCGATGCCTTCGCGCAGGCCCTGCTCGGCGAGAAAATGAACAGGCAGAATCGCGGCGTGCCCGCTATCGCGGCTGCCGAGGGCCAACGTGCGACCGCGGAGATCCTGAATCGTTGTCACCGGCCCACCCGTCAACGCGACGATCTTCGTCGTCCATCCCAGGTCTGTGTCGCGCATCGCCACGGGCATGCATCGTCCCCCGCTCCACTCGACCGATTGCAGATACGCGAGATTCGTGTTCCACGCGATGTCAATGGACGGTGCGGTGTCCTTGCCGCTTGCGAGGAGCGCCTCCACCTGCGCTTCGTACGTTTGAAACAGCACGATCTCGACGGGCAGCCCGGCCTCGTCGCGAAGGTAACGGCGCATGCCTTCCCAAATGGTGACCACTTTCGGGTCGTAGGCCACCGCGCCCAGCCAAATCGTTTGCTCTGTCATCCGTGCGTCTCCACCTCGCTGCGCCTGAGGGCTTCGGGTCGCTAAAAAAGCGGGATGCCTAACAACGCTTTGCCGATGAACTCGCGCAGCACATCGG
>JAIVJE010000541.1 GCA_020200195.1 Acidobacteriota bacterium
GTACAGTACAGCGTTGCCGGCCAGAACCTGTGAACGACCGGCACCGGCCTTACCATTCGGCGGGTGGATGGAGATCGTTCCGCCGTGCATGCCTTTGCCAACATAGTCGTTGGCTTCCCCTCGCAACTGCACGTCCAATCCGGGGACCAGGAACGCTCCGAGACTCTGACCTGCGGTGCCGTCAAGGCGCAACGTCACCGAATCAGGAGGCAAACCGGCCGCGCCAAAACGCTCCGTAATGTGGCCGGCGAGTTGCGCGCCGATCGCGCGGTCCGTGTTGCGCACCGTTCGCACGAAAACTGTCGGGCGCTCACGGCTCGCGTCTTCGGGAATGACGAATTCATCGGCTGCGCTCGAACGCATCCACGTCGGCACTGGTGCCCGCCGCGCTCGCGGGGCCGGAGCAGCAGTGAGCAACGGCGCAAGGTCGAGAAGCGACTCTGCGCCGGCCGACATTTTGGGCTGCAGCAGATCCGCGCGGCCGATGAGCGCCGCGACACTCCACAGTCCAAGTTCCGCCACGATGCGTCGCACGTCTGCGGCGACCAGGCGCAGGTACGCGATCAGCATATCGGGCGTGCCCGCGAACCTGCGCCGCAGGTCCCCCCGCTGCGTCGCGATGCCGACCGGACACGTGTCCAGGTGGCACTGGCGCGCCATCACACAGCCGATCGCGACGAGTGCTGCCGTCCCGAAGCCGTATTCATCGGCCCCGAGCGCAGCCGCGATGGCCACGTCGCGGCCACGTTGCAGGCCGCCGTCCACCTGCAGCGCAACCCGGTGACGCAAGCCGTGGTGCGTGAGGACTTGATGCGCTTCCGCAAGTCCGAGTTCCCACGGAAGACCCGCATGCTTGATCGAGGCGCGCGGGGAGGCGCCGGTCCCGCCGTCATGACCGCTGATGAGGATCGCATCCGCGCCGGCTTTTGCGGCCCCCGCCGCGACGATGCCGACACCGGCGGCTGCGACGAGCTTCACGTTGATGCGCGCACGCGGATGAAACCGTCTCAGATCGAAGATCAGCTGTGCGAGATCCTCGATGCTGTAGATGTCGTGGTGCACCGGTGGAGAGATCAGCGACGTACCCGGTCTGGCGTAGCGCAACACGGCGATGTGCTCCACGACCTTGGCCGCCGGGAGCTGTCCGCCCTCGCCAGGTTTTGACCCCTGAGCGATCTTGATCTGAAGTTCATCCGCGGACCGGAGGTACGCCGGGGTCACACCAAACCTGGCCGATGCGACCTGCTTGATCGCGCTGCCGGACCACGTAACGCCTGCCCGCCGCGCCAGTCGATCCGGAAACTCTCCGCCTTCTCCACTGTTGCTGCGACCGCCCAGCCGATTCATGGCCGTCGCAAGCGCTTCGTGTGCCTCCGGCGACAACGCCCCTATCGACATCGCGGCCGAGAAGAATCTCTTGCAGATCTCGTCGGCCGATTCGACGTCGTCCTCGGGAATCGGCGTAGACGGACGCCATTGAACAAGATCGCGCAGGGCCGTCACCGGCCGCTCGTCCACGAGAGTATTGAATGCGCGATAGGCATCCGCGCTGTTCGACGCGGCCGAGCGATGCAGCTGTTTGACGACGGCGGGATTGTACGCGTGCTGCTCGCCGCCATGCCGGTACGAATGGAACCCGGGATAGGCCAGGCTGGCCGTCTCTCCGCGCATCGTCCAGGCGCGGGCGTGACGGTCGACCACCTGGCGCTCGAGATCTGCGAGCCGGAATCCTCCAAGCGGCGATCCGGCGCCAGGAAAGTAGAGCTCCACCAGGCGACGGTCGAGGCCGAGCACATCGAAAAGCCCGCTGCCGCAATACCCGGCGAAGGTCGTGACACCCATCTTCGAACAGACCTTCAGGAGTCCTTGGTCGAGGGTTGCTCGATAGCGTTCGATGCGACGCAGGGCCTCTTCCGGTTCGTCCAGGCTTGCGATCGTCGCAAAGGCCAGGTACGGATACACAGCGGACGCCCCGTATGCGAACAGCGTCGCGAGTTGATGGGGATCGCGCACTTCGCCAGTTTCGACGACCAGGCTGGCGCGCATCCGTAATCTCTGGGCCATCAGGCCCTGATGCACGGCAGCAGTGGCGAGCAGTGGCGGTATGGGTGCGAATGACGGTCCTGCGCAGCGGTCGGTCAGCACGAGTACGCGCGCCCCCCCGCGAATGCCCTCGGCCGCCGCGGTCACCAACTCGTCGATGCCCTTGCGCCGCGGTTGCGGTGCCGTTTCGTCGTAGCCCTCAGCCGCCGGTCCGACCAGCACGCGCAACGACATGACACATGCCTCGCGGATGGGATCCATCGGCGGATTCGTGACCTGCGCGAAGCGCTGGCGGAAGTAGTCGGGCAACACACGATTGAACGCCGAGAGCACGGCGGGCGGTGTGTCATCCCCCATCGACCCGACGGCCTCCGCGCCATCACGCGCCATCGGCCGGAGGATGAGATCGAGCTCTTCCTGGCTGTAGCCGAAAAGCCGGTGGAACCGCGCGAGCGTCCCACGATCGCTCTGCATAGCCGACGGCGCAGCCGTCACGGCGGGCGACGGCACCGTGCTGTCACGCACCAGCGCGCGATATGGACGCTGGCGCGCCAAATGCTCGCGGATAGCGTCGCGCCCGAACACCTGCCCACGCTCGGTATCGACGACGATCATCTCCCCGGGACCCAGCCGTCCACGTTCGAGGATCGCACCTTCCGGGATATCGAAGATGCCCGCTTCGGAACCGAGATATAGCCGTCCATCGACGGTGTGGATGTAGCGCGCCGGACGGAACCCGTTGCGGTCCACCAGTGCGCCCGCAAGCCGGCCGTCACTGAACGCGATCGCCGCCGGTCCATCCCACGGCTCGCTGAAGCGCGCCTGGTACTCGTAGAAGGCCCGGACGTGTTCCGCCATGCGCGCCTCGTTTTCCCATGCGGGTGGCACGAGCCTGGACATGACGTGCGGGAGCGCGTAGCCCGCCTGTTGGAGAGCCTGCGCTGCGGCATCGAGGCTGCAGGAATCGCTGACCCCCTCGCTCAGCCCCGCCGGGAGCGTCGAAGATCCGGCTTCGAGCAGCCGGGCCTTCATCCACCGGCGGTTCCCCGCGATGGTACTAATCTCGCCGTTGTGCGCCAGAAGGTGGAACGGCTGTGCAAGGTGCCACTGCGCGAAGGTGTTCGTGCTGAAACGCTGGTGAACGATGGCGATGGCACTTTGGAACGCGGCGTGTCGCAGGTCCATGAAGAACGCGGGCAGCTCGCCTGGAGTGAGCAGCCCTTTGTAGACCACGGTTCGCATCGAGAGCGACACAACGGGGAACCCATCTGCCCGAAATCTGACGCCGAGCTGCTCGATTTGAAGCTGCGCGCGGTAAAGCGACGCGTCGGCGTCGGCGATCTGCGCCCCCGCAATGCCTGCGATCTGCATGATCGCCGGAACCTCCCGGTCGCGCACCCGATCGAGACCATCGAAACACACGGGCACTGTCCGCCAGGTCAGCGACGTCCACCCTGCGTCCGCCAGCGTCCGCTCGATGAGCGCCATCAACTCCTGAGCGTGCCGGCGGGGCAGGAAGAATGCGCCAAGCATGCGGCGCGCATCCTGGCGGGCAAAAACGGGCGGCAGATCCTCGATCAGCAGTTCCCAGGGAATCTGCGTCAGAATTCCTGATCCGTCCACTGACGCGGTTTCGGGCGGGGCGCCGCGATGTTCGAGCCGCGCGAGCGCTGTCAGCGCGTGTTCGATCAGGTCATGGCTGCGGTGGCCGTGGATGTCCGCCACGAGTCCGATGCCGCACGCGTCACGTTCAAGGTCCGGTCGGTACAGCGGGAACGCCGACGCCCCGTGTGCAGTCATCGACGATGTTATGAGGCATTGCGCGACAGAAGGGAAATACAACGTTCCGATTGCAGCTATCTGCCAGGCGCATGAGTCGCCGGCGAGGGGGACAGCCGAGAAAGAGCCGAGCAACCGGCCCGCCAGTCAGCAGCGAAAGCGGTGAAGATCGAGCGGCGGGAGGTTCCAATGCTCGGCGACAAGCGACATGGACGAATGCACAGCCGCATCGAGCGCCGGACCATCGTCGCCCAGCGCCCGCAGGAAGACCTGCCCAGGCGCTGCCTGACCGAACGCCATCAGAAGCGGATCGTCGAGCGAGGGCGGCTCGGGAGCGCGCGGCAGATCGGCGCCTAGCCAGAAGCCGCATGCGAAGTACCGGCGTCTATCGAGCACGGCAGCGCCCGCTACATTCGTCGTAGCCGGTTCCAGGATCGTCGCGTCCGCATAGGTGAGGGCGCCATCGAGACGGACCGTCGTGTAGCTGTGAATGCGCCGAAACCGGAGATATTCGCCCAGCGCCGCCCGGCCGAACGCCCACGTTTCGAGGACCCCGACACGCGCCCCCGGCGCGGCGTGCACTTCAATGGTCTGGTCAAACGCACTGTCGGGAAACGGGATAGTCAGGCCCGGGTAGTACTCGAGCAGCGCGTCAGTCCCCGCGATCAGAGAGATGTGCTGCGCTGCGTGGCCGCCCACGGACATGCTCATGATC
>JAIVJE010000248.1 GCA_020200195.1 Acidobacteriota bacterium
AACGCGACGCCGACGCAGGCCCCGATCACGAGGACGACGCGGCAGACGACGAGCGGGTGCCGCTGATAGCGCTCGTCAACCCGGAGATCGTCGCGGTGGACGGTGATATCAGCGAAGACTGGGAAGGGTGCCTGAGCATCCCCGACATCCGGGGCCGCGTCCCGCGGTCTCGACGGATCACCGTCAGGGCCTACGACCGTCGCGGAAAGCGGCTGGAGCTGCGTGCCGGTGGCTTCACCGCCCGCGTGATCCAGCACGAGACCGATCATCTCGACGGGGTGTTGTTCCTGGATCGGATGAAGTCGTTCGGCTCGCTGACCTTTCTGGACGAATTTGGCCGCTACTGGAGCCGCCACGATACCAAGCCCGAATAAGCGCCTTATCGGGCCGCCTTTTTTCTGTCGATCGCGCGCTCGGACGCCAGCCGTTCGAGTTCCACCTCCGAGTGATCCACGAATTGCATGGCCGCCGCGATGACGCGATGGCCCGCTTGCTGCTCGATCAGCCGATACATCTGCTGGCAGACCCGACGGTATGCTGGGTGCCCCTGCGGCGCGGTTCTCAGCTCGATCACATGCATGGCTTCGCGCGCGTTCATCTCCATGTAGAACCGAACCCGGTACGCCATTGCGACCGCGTACGGCGCAACGGCGTGCAGCCCGGCGCCGGCAATGGCGTCAAACAGCGCCGCCGAATTCTCCATCACGCGGCGCCAGTCATCCGCGGCGCCGGCGTCGCCGATCGCTTCCGGTTCAACCGAGCCGTGCTTCGGCGTCAGCGGCTGCCACTCGAGGGTCAACAGCCGGTGGCGCTGAAGATCGCGGAAGGCGCCGTAATCTGTGAGGACGTCGAAGCGGTAAGCGGTTCGTTCGAATGCCCGGCCGGGGCGATGCCGGCGGTTGGAGCGAGTACCGACATAGGCGCGCAGAACCGCCGCGCGATCGTCCGCAGGCATGCGCCGCACGATCGCGAGCAGCTGATCGTCAGGCAGGTCCGATGCGGCGTAAAGCGCCGCCGCCGCCACCTTGATCTCACCGTCCGGGTCAAACGCCGTCAGCGTGACCTCGGCTCTGGCTTCGCGCGGCGCCACGAGCCGTTCCGCGGCCTCCGTCGTCCGCGCCCGTGCGTCCTGGAGGTACTCACTCCAGCGGCCGCCGCGGTCTGGCTGGTCCACCCGCACGAGGAACGCCGGGATGACGGTCCGCAGTTCCCGGAGCAGTTCGTCCCCGCAGGCACGGACTTCATCGAGCGGGCTGGCGCGCATGCGCAGCAACAGCGCTTCGAACGCCTGGCCCGTGCCATAGATTCCCACGTGTGATTGGGTCGCTGCCGGCAGCATGCCCCGCAGCGTGTCGAGCGCCTTCGCACGAATCGCGGCCCGGTGCACCGAGTCGGGATCCCCGGCTGATTTCGGATACCGCTCGTCGAAGTACGCCTGCATGCGCGGGATCCACGATGCGTAGACCTCGAACGCCGTATCCATCGTCCTGATGTATCGATCGCGGAGGGCGCCTTCGAGCTCCGCGGGGACGTGGTACCGCCAGTGCCCATGCAGCTTGTCCGTGTACGGCACGTACCGAGTGGACTGCTCGAGGTAGGCCATCAGCCGGCCCCATTCAAGCACCTTGGTCAGGATGTTGGAGACGTACTCACAGGCGATGTGCGCGCCGCCAAGCTGCGCGACGGAGTCATCCCCGTATTCGTTGAACACGCGTGCGTAAAGTTTCTCCGCGCGCGCCACGCCGACCTGCTCGTCGGCAGCAGCGGCTACTGACACCTGATCCGCAAATTCGTCGAGAAAAAGCCGCCGGAGCGACTTGGCCGAACGCGAGTAGCGCGCGAACAGTGCCCCCTTGACCGTTTCCGACAGGTTGGTCAGCGCGAAGACATGACGATCGACGTTGCTGAAAAACGGCGCCAGGCGCGCCCGCTCTTCTTCAGAAAACTGTTCTGCGACGGCTGGGGCGGGAAGCACCGGGTGATTGTAACCGAGGGCGCCGGGCGTCAGTGGACTCAGTCGAATGCTATCCTCGATCATGATTCCAATCTTCACCCATCAGCTCGACGTGCGGTTCCGAGACTGCGATCCGATGGGGCACGTCAACAACGCGGTGTATCTCACGTACCTCGAGCAAGCTCGATTCTCGCAATGGGGCGCGCTATGGGGGTTCGGTGAGCAACCGGTGCCTGGAAACAGGAAGCCGGGCGTCATCCTCGCGCGCGTCGAGATCGATTATCGGAAACCGGCTCGATATGGGGACCGACTCGAGATCCGAATCGCGCTCGCCGGGATAGGGCGCTCGAGTTTTACGTATGAGTACGAGGTCGCGGGGACGGACGGTGCGGTGGTGGCGGTCGCGCGGAGCGTGCAGGTGATGTACGACTACGGGTTGGGGCACCCGGTGCCGGTGCCTGACGACATCCGCAC
>JAIVJE010000014.1 GCA_020200195.1 Acidobacteriota bacterium
GATTATGTCATGGTCACGTTCGTCAGGTGCGACGGGTCGTTAGGGGCGAGCCAAAACGAACCAGGTCCGGCTAAAGCCGGACGCTACACCCGTCAGCCGGACGCTACACCCGCCACGTCATTCGTACACCCGTCACCTCATTCGTCGTGTTCGGCGTGGTGTCCGGCTTCAGCCGGACCGTTCAGCTCGAGACCCTCCGGGAGCGTAACTTCGGAAACCACCGGCCGACTTGTTGCGTGTATTCGTCGTACGAGGCCCCGAAGCGGCGACGCAAGGTCGGCTCCTCGTAACCCATGACAAAGAGGTTGGCGCCCAGGAACCAAATCGCCCAATAGACGCCAAGCGCCCAGGAACGAGTCAGCAACGCCTCGCCCAAGACGATTGTCGTGACACTGAGATACATCGGGTTCCGAACGTAGCGGTAGAGGCCACGGACGACCAGGCGGCGCGGCGGATCTATCGGCGACAGCGTGCCCCGCCCGCTCCGTGCGAATTCCACGATACACGCTCCAAGCAGCACGGCACCCAGCCCGATGCACAAGATGCCGAGAAGGTGCGCTGGATTGGACACGCTGACGCTTGCCCGGCTGAGGCCGAAGAATCTCCACGGCACATAGCCAGCGAAGAGACCCGGCAGCAAAAGCGTCCACAAGAGACTTCGCAGAGCGAGCGATGAGGTTCGGCCGCTCATTCAGTGTGCGCGTACAAATGCGGTCAGCGAGGGTGGAGAGACGACGATTGCGAGGAGCGTCGACAGAAGCATGTTGATGGAGCGATGAGCCGTGCCATCAATCCTTGCGGTTCGCGAGAGACGGCCAGTCGACGATGACGGTGAGCGGTTGCGCGGCCGCGTACTGGAGCGGAACAATCGCGATGAAACGGCCGTCCGGTGTGACGTCGAAGTCCGTCCATGGTAGCGAGGATGGCAGGGCGAAAAGGGCCGTCGCCTTACCGATCTCCAGCGGATGTGCTTGCACACCCACGGACATCATCTGTCCGGCCGAGAGATAAAGAAGCTCCCCGCCATCGGCGCTCCAGCGCGGGACCGCGCCACCTCCGGTTGAAACGGTTCGTGGGGCACCGGCTAGCTGGAACCCCGTCAGGTACACCTTGACGGCCGCTCTCGTCGGAGATGAAAGCCACGTACTCGCCATCGCGGGAGAAGTGCCCTCCCTCCTCGTCGGCCGGCGACCGGCGCACGGGCACGACGTGGCGATCGGAGAGCGACAGAGCGAGCAGGTCGAAATTGCCTCGGGCGGAGCGCTGGGAGTAGAGCAACCACCGGCCGTCGGGTGAGAGATCGGACACCATTTGCATCCCGGGCTGGTCTGTCACCAGCTGCTCATCAACGGCAGTCGCCAAATTCCGGCGATAGAGCCGCGGCGGCCCACCACCGCGCGCCGCGCTGTAAATCATGTTGCCGTCGACGTCCAGGAGTGCAAACACCTCGGACCCGGGATCGTTGGTGAGCCGCGTTTCGACACCGCGGTCGAGCTCGAGCCTCCACACATCCCACGTCGTTGTGCGCGGGTCGACCCTGTCGAACAGCAGCTCACGTCCGCGGGCGACGACGCGCAGCCTCTGGTAACCACCGCGAGGCCGTACCTCCGCGAGCTCGCGTCCCGAACGATCGAATGCCGCGATATGCGACTCATCGCGATGCGGCAGGTAGGCGATGACGCCGTTGCGTGACGCAGAAAACTGCGCGGTACCGGTGGAGAGAAAGTGATTCGCGCGGTCGGCAATGGCAATCGGATCGCCGCGGAGCGTGCCGGTGGCGGCATCGAACCGGCGCGCAATCAACGTCGAATCGTGTGCGAACACCAGGTATCCGGGATCGAGGTACTGCGCGGCGGACTTCACGCGGAGGACTTCGCGGGCCTCTCCATCCTGCCCGCCCAGCATGATCGCGCCTGAGTCATCGTCAAATCCCGCGAGATAGACGAATCGCCCATCCGGGAGAAGCGACGGCCACGTGACCCGGCGCTCTTTCCTGGCGGGATCAGGTTTGATCACTTCGACCTGCGCGCCGCCCGATGCCGGCACGCGCATGATCGCCTCACCCTGGACCGATGCGAACAGGATCTGGCCGTCGATGCCCCACGTGCCCGTCTGGCCGATACCCTCCCGCACGTCACAGATGGTCACGGGCGCACCGCCGGTGAGGTCGATCCGCTTCATCTTGCCGCCCGCAAAAACCCGATCGACTTTCCGTCGGGCGCCCAGAAGATGGAGGTCGCGTCGTCGGTGCCGGGGATCTGCCGGGCATCGACTGCGGAGAGCGGACGGACCCACACAAACGACTGCCGGCTCCCACGTGCCCTTCCGGTGCACGCGAGTTGCGATCCATCTGGCGACACGGCGATCGCCGTCCACTCGACGTGGATGGCGAACATGCCACCGGAAGGAGGCGGGACCAAAAACATGACCGGCTCCGCAGTCTCGCGGCGACTGTCGGGCTGCCGCATCGTTGCGCCGGCAATCAGCCAGACGCCTGCGGCGCCCGCGGCGATGCCCGCGAGCGCCCACGCAGCAGCCGCCTGGCGGCGGGGTACGGCCATCGGGGCCGCAGGCTCGCTGGCAAAGGGACCAGTCAGCGCGATCCGCGCTTCGCCGATGTCGCGCAAGCGGAGCCGCGGGTCGCGCTCGAGGCATCGCTCGAGCAGTCGGCGCACGGACGTGGGTATCGCCGTGGGCAGCGCGCGCAGATCCACGTCGGCGCGCAGCACGGCCGCCACGGTTTCAGACGGCGTGTCACACGCGAACAGCCGCGTGCCGGTGAGCATCTCGTGCAGCACCACGCCGAAAGCCCAGATATCGGCCCGCTTGTCGGCTGTCTTTCCGTTGGCCTGCTCCGGCGACATGTAGGCGGCCGTGCCAAGAATGACGCCCATCTCGGTCATCGCCGGCGAAGTGAACGTGGGCGAGTTCAGGAGATCGCCGGCCGGCCGGACGCTGCTGTCTGCCGCGAGCGCCTTGGCGAGACCGAAGTCCAATACTTTGACAACGCCCTCAGGTGTGACCTTGATGTTCGCGGGCTTCAGATCGCGGTGAATGATGCCGCGCTCGTGCGCCGTTTCGAGCGCCTCCGCGATCTGCCGGGCGATGGGTAGCGCCTCGTCCAGGGCGATGGGTCCGCGTGCCAGGCGCTCCGCGAGATCCTCGCCGTCGACGAGCTCCATGACCAGCGCCGACGGTGAGTCGATCAGCCCGAAGATCTGCCCAATGTTGGAATGATTCAGGGCGGCGAGCGACTGTGCCTCGCGCTCGAAGCGCGCGAGCCGTTCCCGATCGGCGGCGAACAGCTCCGGCAGCACCTTGATCGCGACATCCCGATTGAGCTTCGTGTCGCGCGCGCGATAACACCTCGCCCATTCCGCCGGCGCCAAGCGGGCCAATGATTTCGTATGGACCCACGCGAGCGCCGGTCTGGAGCGTCATCTGGTCACACGTCGCATTGGCGAGAGCGACAGATTCTACAGTGCCGGCGCGGTGACGAGAGAATTGATTTGCAGGGCCGACCCCTGTCCGCGCAACAGCGAATGCCTAAAGCGCGATCTCAGCCGGAACCCGACGACGCTGGGCTGCTCAACGCGTACGCCGAAATACTGAGGTGACGGCCGAACGAGGTCTCCGCCTTGGAATCCAGCAGCATGGTGATCTGCTGCTCGAACAGTCTTCCCGCGTCGCACTCGCCAAAGCCCGAGCATCTGACAACGAGGTCGCGCGCATAGCGAAGAATCCCGGTAAGGCGATCGACGACTTCGACCGGAGACCGGCCTGACTTGAGATCCGCCAAGTACATGGCTTCGGCCTCGTCGAGCAATCGTTTGACGTACTCGACGGCCTCGGGGTGTGGCTCGACGACCAGGACCTGCGCATCGGCGACGGGGCTGGATTGGAGGTCCGCCCGCGCCGGCGCGGCATCCGACCTCTGGTCTGCCGGCTTGTCCTGCGGACGGCTCTCTGCCGGCGTCACCGGCTCGAGCGCCACGTCTCCAGACTGCGCGAAAGAGAGGGCACGCTGGACGGACTGGAAGGTGGCCATGAGCCTGGAGCGCCCGGCCTTTTCGGTCTCGAGCTGCTGCCGCACGAGGGAGAGCTCGGCTTTCTGTGCGTCGCTTTCGGCGCGGAGCGCCTGCACCTGCGACTCGGCCTCCGACACGATCTGCTGGCTGACGCGCTGGGCCTCGTTCCGTTCGCTCTCGGCCTGGGCGAGGGTCCCGACGAGCCTTTCAATCAGAACCGCAACCCCGGCCTCGTGCGTCTCGATCGCCGATTCGCACGTGCGCCCGAGGGTGGCGAGCGTCTCCTTGACGGCGTCGAGCGTGCGGCGCCATTCCCCGTGCGACACGTCGCGCACGTTCTCTTTTCCCCGCGCGGCGATCTTGAGCTGTGTGCCTGTGGCGGGGGCTTCGGTCGGCGCAATGCCGGTCGCGAAAAGCGGATTGGGGCGCATGGGCGGCATCCTCTCTGTGTTCTCGTTCCATCGGCACGCGGCGCGGTGGGCGACGTACTCTTCACGCCGAAACGTCAGCGGATCGCTGAGACTGAGACACGGAAACTCTCGGAAGTCCTCAAAGGCAGGGAGCTGCGGGGGGAAGGTCAGAATAGCAGCCCCAGGGAACCGAATCAATTGAAAAACGCCGGGCTGGCCGGAACTTGCACATGAGGTCGTGAAACGGCACGCAGCCCCGCGCAGGCGGGCTTGTCCCGTAGCCGCTTGACAGGCGTAGGCGGGAGATGGACGATACGCCTCTTCCTTCGGGAGGCAGGCCGATGAACGTGTCGATCACCGTGAATGATCAGCTCTTGACGCACGATGTGGAGCCGCGCCTTCTGCTCGTGCATTTTCTCCGCGATTACTGCGGCCTCACAGGTACGCACGTCGGGTGCGAGACGAGCATCTGCGGCGCCTGCACCGTGCAGATCGGCGGCAAGGCGGTGAAATCGTGCACGCTCTTTGCCGTACAGGCCGACGGCGAGTCGGTGCTCACCGTCGAAGGCCTGGCGGGCGAGGGCACGCTTCACCCCATGCAGCAGGCGTTCTGGGACGCGCACGGACTGCAGTGCGGCTACTGCACGCCGGGGATGATGATGACGGCGGTGCAACTGCTCGCCGACACGCCGCGTCCGACCCGCGAGCAGATCGCGCACGGCCTCAAGGGCAATCTTTGCCGCTGCACCGGATACACGAAAATCATCGACGCCGTCGAACGCGCCGCCGGCGCGAAGTAGGAGGAGCCAGCCATGGCCGACACCCCGCGCGAACCCTACGTCGGCAGAGCGATGAAGCGGGTCGAGGACCCGCGCCTGCTCCAGGGCATCGCGACCTACGTCGACGATCTTCGCCTGACGGGCACGCTGCACGCGGCGTTCGTCCGAAGCCCGTACGCGCACGCGCGCATCACGCGGATTAGTACCGCGGCGGCCAAAGCGGCGCCGGGGGTCGTCGGCGTGTTCGTGGCCAGCGACGTGAACCAGGCGTGCGGCATCGTGCCGTGCGCAGCGGACATGCCGAACCTCAAGAACCCGCAGCACCGCGCGCTCGCGGACGGCCGGGTGTATTTCGTCGGGCACGCGGTGGCGGTCGTGATCGCGCGCGACGCCTACACGGCCCGCGACGCGGCGCTGCTCGTGGACGTCGACTACGAGCCGCTGCCGGTGGTCACGGATCCCGAGGCTGCCATCAAGCCGGGCTCGCCGTTGACGCATCCGGATCTCGGCACCAACGTCGCGTTCGAATGGTCGATGTCGACCGGCGACGACGCGGAGCTGGAGCGCCTGTTCAAATCCGCGGACCGCGTCATCCGACAGCGCATGGTGCACCAGCGGCTGACGCCTGTGGCGATCGAGCCGCGCGGCTGCGTCGCGTCGTACCACCGAGGCGAGCAGTCACTGACCCTGTGGACCTCGACCCAGATTCCGCACCTCGTGCGGACGCTCCTGCCCGGCATGATCGGCGTGCCGGAAAACAAGATCCGCATCGTCACGCCCGAAGTCGGCGGAGGGTTTGGATCCAAGCTGAACGTCTATATCGAGGAAGCGCTGTGCTCGCACCTGGCGATGCGCCTGCACGCGCCCGTCAAGTGGATCGAGACGCGCCGCGAGAACATGTCGGCGACCATTCACGGCCGCGATCAGATCGGCGACTACGAGGTCGCGGTGAAGAACGACGGCACGCTGCTCGCGATCAAGAGCCGCACGATCGCCGACATCGGATCGTACCCGCAGCTGCTCACGCCGGCGGTCCCGACCCTGACCGGCCTGATGCTGACGGGCTGCTACAAGTACAAGGCGATGCGGATGGACGTCACCGGCGTGTACACCAACAAGATGTCCACCGACGCCTACCGGGGCGCCGGGCGGCCGGAGGCCACGTATCTCATCGAGCGCATGGCCGACATCGTCGCCAACGAGCTTCGCATGGATCCGATCCGGTTCAGGCAGATGAATTCGCCGACCTCGTCGGACTTTCCGTTTGCCACTGCGTGCGGCCTGTCATACGACAGCGGGGATTACCACGCCGCTCTGGCGAAGGCCCGCCGGCTCGCGCGCTGGAACGAGCTGCTCGACACCCGCGCCCGCGCGCGCAAGGATGGGAAGCTGTTCGGCGTCGGCGTATCCACCTACGTCGAGATCTGCGCGCTCGGGCCGTCGAAAGCGATGTCGGCCGGCGGTTGGGAGTGGGGCTGCGTTCGCATCGAGTTCTCGGGCAAGGCAACGGTCATCACCGGGTCGACCCCGCACGGGCAGGGACAGGAGACGAGCTTCGCGCAGATCGCGGCCGATCGTCTCGGGCTGCCGATCGAGGATGTCGTCGTGCTGCATGGGGACACCAATGTCTCGCACTACGGACGCGACACCTACGGCAGCCGCGCGACTGTGCTCGGCGGCACCGCCATCGTCATGTGCATCGACAAGATCCTGGCGAAGACGCGCACGCTGGCCGCGCACCTGCTCGAGGTGAAGCCCGGGGATCTGACGTTCGAGGGCGGACGGTTCTCGGCGAATGGGAAGTCGCTCGGCTGGGAGGACCTCGCGCCGGCGGCGTACGTCGCGAAGAACATCCCTCCGGGCTTCGAGCCGGGCCTCGAAGCCTCGTCGTTCTTCGAGCCCGAGAACTTCACGTTCCCGTTCGGCACGCACATCGCCGCGGTCGAAATCGATCGCGAGACCGGCGAAACCCGCATCGTGAAGTACGTCGCAGTTGACGATTGCGGGCCGCAGATCAATCCGCTGCTCGTCGCAGGCCAGGTGCAGGGAGGCATCGCCCATTCGATCGGCCAGGTGCTCTTCGAGCGAACCGTCTACGACGAACAGGGTCAGCTCATCACGGGCGAGCTGATGGACTATCCCCTGCCGCGCGCGCACGACATTCCCGAGTACGTCCTGGGCAGCACGGTGACACCGTCGCCGTCCAACCCGATGGGCATCAAAGGGGTGGGGGAAGCGGGCACCATCGGCGCGACGCCGACGATCGCCAACGCCGTGATGGACGCGCTCTATCCGCTCGGCGTCCGGCACCTCGATCTCCCGCTCACGCCGGAGAAGATCTGGCGCGCTATTCACCTTGGAGAGGACGATCGCGGCGGCGCCCGGATTCCCGAAGCGGACCGCTCGGCGCCGCGCTACACCACCGCCGACGTCGGAGAGGGTGCGCTCGAAGTCGGCAACGTCTGACGCGAGGTCTGACATGATTTCCGCCCCATTCGATTACCACCGTCCCTCGTCACTCGCCGAAGCGCTGTCGCTGCTGGCTCGTCACGGGGACGACGCGCGCGTGCTGGCGGGAGGGCACAGCCTGGTGCCGGCGATGAAGCTGCGGCTGGCCGAGCCGCGCGTCCTCGTCGATCTGTCGCGCGTCGCAGAGCTGCGCGGCATCTCCGAGAAGGACGGGCGCATCGTCATCGGGGCGATGACGACGCATGCGGAGCTGGCGTCGTCGTCCTTTCTGGCCGCGAAGTGTCCGCTGCTGACCGAGACCGCGCCGCAGATCGGTGATATCCAGGTCCGCAACAAGGGCACGATTGGCGGCAGCCTCGCGCACGCCGACCCCGCGGCCGACTGGCCGCCCGTTGCGCTCGCGCTCGACGCTGAGATGGAGGTGGCCGGGCCCTCGGGCTCGCGAATGATTGCCGCCGCCGGGTTCTTCACCGACATCATGCAGACGGCGCTGCGGCCGGGCGAAGTGTTGCGCGCGATCCGCGTGCGGCCGACCGGACCGTCCGTCGCGTATGTCAAGACCGAGCAGAAGGCGAGCGGGTTTGCGCTCTGCGGCGTGGCGGTGGTTGTCGATCGCGCCGCCAACCGCGTCTCGGTGGCCATCACCGGTATCGCGGCGACGCCGTTCCGCGCCAGCCAGGTCGAACGCGCGCTCGAGGGAGGTCCGCTGACGGCGGAACGGATTGGCGAGGCCGCGCGCGTGGCGGCGGCCGGCGCGCAGCTGCTGAGCGACATGCACGGATCCGCGGACTACCGCGCCCACCTCGCCCAGGTGAACGTGCGGCGCGCGATCGTCCGTGCGTCCGCGCGGACCTGATCGATGGTCGAGCTGTCGGGCACGTATCAGGTTCCGGCCGCCAGGGAAGCCGTCTACGCCGCCCTTCAGGATCCTGAGGTGCTGCGGCGCTGCATCGAAGGATGTGATCAGCTTACCGAGACGGAACCCGGCGTCTACGACGCGCAGTTGCGGCTCGGCCTTGGCGCCATTCGCGGCCGGTACACGGGTCGCGCACGCCTGCGGGACGCGCATCTCCCCGAATCCTTTACGCTGGCGGTTGAAGGCAAGGGCCCGGGAGGCCACGTCCGAGGCGACGCGCGGCTGGTGCTCGCCGACGCCGGCATCGGTACGAGCATCGCGTGCCACGCCACGGGCGATGTGGCCGGCGCCCTCGCCGCCGTCGGTTCGCGGTTGATCCAGGCTGCGGCGGCACGCCTCATGGAACGGTTTTTTTCGACGCTCGCCGAAATCCTCAGCCGGCCTGCTGCGTCCGGCGATTGAGCACCTTGTCGGAAAAATCTGACCCGAGACCCGCGAGCGAGATCCGGCAGATGGCCGTTGAAGTCGCCGCTGAAAGAACGCAGAATGGGCGTTCCGCATCCTGCTGAACCTGAGGAGACACCAACATGAAAAGACGGGAATTCGTCGAAAAACTCGGCATCGGATCTGCCGGCATTGTCGCCGCCGCCACGCTCGGCCGTGGTGCCGAGGCGTCGGCCGAAGGGCAGCACGGCCACGATCCTAACCAGGTGGACGGGCCGCTCGCGAGCGCGACCGTCAGCTTCGGGCAATGGCTCACGAATCCGGCGCTCGATCGCTTTACGAACCCCGGTAATACGCGGACGTCGAATCAGCACAAGCTCATTCCATACAGCCC
>JAIVJE010000249.1 GCA_020200195.1 Acidobacteriota bacterium
GTCGAGCAGCTGTCGTCGTGGGGGGGCACCGCGCTCTACGACGCCACGGTCCGGGTATTGGACCTGGTGAGCCGCGAGTGGGGCCGCAAAGGTGTCGTCATCTTCTCCGACGGCGACGATCGCCACAGCTTGACCCGCCGCGAGACCGCGATGGAGCGGGTGCAGGCCAGCGACGCGATGTTGTACACCATAGGGTACGGAGGAGGCGCGACCGTGCCCCAATTGCGAACCAACCTGGAGACCTACGCGCGAGCGACCGGTGGCCGTCCCTTCTTTCCGCGGCACACGAGGGAACTCGACGGCGTGTTCGAAGAGATCGTGTCGGAGCTGGCGAATCAGTATGTGCTCTCGTACTCGTCGACGAACTTCAAGCAGGACAACAGCTGGCGCAACATCAAGGTCAAGGTGGGGAAGGGCAAGTTCGACATCAGGGCCCGGCGGGGATACCGTGCGAGCGGACCGCAGCGGCTGGGGAGGTAAACGTGGAACCACGGGGCATCGTAGCAACGTGTGCGGCGGCTCTGTTGTCGTCGGGCGGGCCGGTACTGTTGGCGCAACAGACGGCCCCCGGGCAAGCGCCCGCGTTCCGCAGTGGCATCGAGGTCGTCACGATCGACGTCGGGGTCGTCGACAAACAGGGACAGCCGTTGCGCGGACTCGGACCTGCCGACTTCACCGTAACCGTCGCGGGGCAAACGCGCCGGGTCGTGACCGCCGAGTTCGTCGACGTGGCCGTGAAGCCTGGCGCCTCGTCGCGTCCGGCCGTGGTCCCCATCAGCACGAACGAAGGCGGCGGCGTGGGCCGCCTGTTCGTGTTCATCGTGGATCAGAACACGCTCGAGCCCGGGAATGCGCGGCACGTCGCCAGCGCGGCCTCGCGATTCTTCGCGGGACTGACCTTCGCCGATCGGTCGGCGCTGATGCTGATGCCAGTCGGACCGAACGTCTCGTTCACGTGGGCGCACGCTCGCGTGCGAGACGCGCTCAAGCGCGTAACCGGTCTGGGCAGGCCGATCACCGGCTGGGACTTCGGCAGCCTCACTGAAGCCCGCGACATCGCAAGCCGGAATCTCGTCGCGCTGCGCAGCGTCGGCGAGCGAGAGTGCGGCGGTTCTATCTTCGCTTCGCAGCTGCCCCGCGCAACCCCGCCAGTTCTGGAGTCGGAGGCGGATTCGGCATGGATCCCTGCATGCGCGAGATCGAAATGCAGGCTGAAGAAACGTGGCGCGAAGCAGAAATGACGTCGCTCTCGAGCCTGACGTCATTGCGCCAGATGCTGTCGGCACTGGGACGCGTCCGTGGCGACAAGACGATCATCCTCATTTCCGGCGGCTGGCCCCTGGATCATCACGATGAACTCTCGGTTCTGACGACGGTCGCCAATGATGCGGCGGCCGCCCGCGCGACGGTCTTCACGCTTTTCGTGCCGGCTGCGATGTTCACGGCGGATCGGCGGAAGATGAGCTCGACGCCATCGAGTGACCACTACCTCCATTCGGCACCGCTGGAAACGCTCGCCAGCCTGACCGGCGGTGGCTCGTTCCGTGCCGAGCTGAACGCCGAAGCCGCGTTCGACCGGCTCGGCCGGGAGCTCTCGGGCTACTACCGGATTGGTGTCGAAAAAGACCCGAGCGACGTGGATGGCAAAACCCGTCGTATGAAAGTGCAGGTGGCGCGCCGCGGCTTGACAGTTCGCGCGCGTGAGATCTTCGACGTGCGAACCTACGAGGACCGCGACTGGACCGCGCGCCTGGCATCAGCTCTCGATGCGCCGGTCCCCGCGACCGGCGTCGGCCTTCGGGTCACGAGCTACCTCGCGGCCGATCCAGATGACGATTCCCGCCTCAAGCTCGTGATGGTCGGCGAAGCCTCGCGACTGCAGCCCGGCGAAGCAACGTTCCGGCTCGCGGTGCGCGATCTGGACGGCAACACGGTCCTGGCCGGGGAACAGCCGATCGGCGACGCGATCGGTGATGCACTGCCGTTCTCGACGACGCTCAGCGTGCCTCCCGGCAGTTACATTGTCCGCGTCGCCGTCATGGACGGCGCGGGACGCGTGGGCTCCGTCGACCATCGCACGGAAGTACGCCGGGTGCCGCTCGGCACGCTCGCCGCGACCGGTCCGTTGCTCATTCGAATCCCGAGTGGTCCTGATGCCGAACCCCGCTTTGCCCTGGACGGCGTGCGACAGGACGAGCGCCTTGCGCTGGAAGTGGGGTTCGAAGCCGACAAGGGTACCGCCACCGGCACGGACGTGGTATTCGAGATCGCGTCGACGGTCGAGGGGCCGGCTCTCTTCCAGAGTCCTGCAGCGCTGTCCCCGGGCCGGCGCGAGGGATCGCTGGTCGCGCAGGCTGTGGCCGACATGCGTGTCCTTCCTCCCGGAGATTACGTCGCCCGCGCGAGGATCAAGTCGCAAACCGGGCCATTGGGAGAAATGCGGCGCGCTTTTACGGTCATCGAAGTACCGCGGGTTCTGGTCGAAGCCACGAGCGCGCCAACCACGGTCGCGGGCCGCAAGACGCCGCCGCATCCCACACGCTCACCATTCGTCAAGGTTCCGCCATTTGCGCTGGATCAGGTGCTCGCGCCGCAGGTCCTCGGCGCGTTTCTCGATCGCGTGGCCGCACGGCCCGATGCTGCCGCGCCTGCGGTGCGCGAACTTCTCGAGCGCGCGCGCACCGCGGGGCCCGGCGCCCTGGCCGTGTCCGAAACCTTGGTCGCGGAGACGCCGGTCGCGGCGTTTCTGAGCGGGCTGACGCTGCTGTCGCAGAAAAACTACGAGGGGGCGGCCAAGGCGTTCCGAAGCGCCATGCGTGCCTCGGCCGACTTTTACCCGGCGATGGTGTATTTGGGCGCCTGCTACGCGGCGGGCGGGAACGACAAGGAAGCCGCCGGTGCCTGGCGTACCGCGCTCATCAAGGAAGGTGATGCGATCGCGCTTCACCGGCTGCTGGCCGACGCGCTCCTGCGTCAAGGCAGAGGGGATCTGGCGCTGCAAGCCCTCGAGAGCGCTCGTACCCGGTGGCCGGAAGACGATTTGTTGAAGCGGCGGTTCGTGGTGGCGGCGCTGCTTGCCGGAAAGTACGTGGACGGACTGCAGGCAGTCGACGAGCTCATAGCGCGGCGCGCCGACGACGAGCCCTCGCTGGCCTTCGCCCTGCTGATGCTCTACGAAGCGTTCGTGAACAGACGGCCGATCGAAAGCATCGAACAGGACCGCGCACGGATGCTTCGCTTCGCCGACGCATATCGGGCCCGCGGCGGACCGTCGCTCGACCTCGTCAACGTCTGGGTGGCGGCGGCAACGAAGCGCTGACGTAACTCTCAGCTGGCATCTATCAGCTATCAGCTCTCAGCAGAGCCGGTCATGGGACGGGCCGTGGCTGACAGCTGATAGCTACCCGCAATCACATTAGAGACC
>JAIVJE010000250.1:0-1555 GCA_020200195.1 Acidobacteriota bacterium
ACCTGTTCAACCACGTGAATCTCGGCAACCCGAACTCGGAAATCGGAGTGCCGGGCACCAACAGGACCGACGCCGGGCGGATCAACTCGACGGCGTACTTCAACAACGATCCGCAGCGTAACTTCCAGTTCGCTGTCCGATTTACGTTCTGATGATCTTTGTAGTCCTTGGTCCTGACTGATCCTTGTAGTCCTGGGTCCTTGGTCCTCAGCGATCTCTGGTGCATGAGCGGCACCAAGGACCAAGGACTTAAGGACCAAGGACTACAGGGATCGCCCTAGCGTTTCCCTCCCACCGTCTGGCGCATCCCGGCCAGTAGCTCGAGAAACACCGCATTGGTCCACCCGAATCCAATCTGGTTCGCGCTGTAGCCGAACTGGATGCCGGCGGCAACGTCGGACTCCCGGCGCTGCACGTCATACTTCTCGACGATCGTGCCGTGCTCCTCGAACTCTTTGGTGACCAGCGCCAGGAACTTCGCGGCCACGCGGTCGGCATCTTCGTCGTAGCCGTAGCGGCGCAGCCCTTCTACCGCAATCATCTGCAGCGGCGCCCAGCCGAACGGCGCGTCCCATTGGCTTCCGGTGACCTGCGTGCTCGTCAGAATCCCGCCCGGCGCTTCGAATCGTGACAGGTTCGCGCGCACACGCGCTGCCTGATCCTTCCCTGCGATCCCCATCCACAACGGGTAGAACGTCGTCGCGAACTCGTAGGCGCGCCGACGCTTCGTCTGAAAGTTGTAGTCGAAATAGAGACCGGCCTCCGGATCCCAGGACAGTGCGTTGATCCGATCCTTGCGCGCCGCCGCGCGGGCGCGCCACGTCTCGGAGGCCTTCTGGTCCCCCAGAATCGCGATGATCTCGGCGGCATCCAGTTCCATCTGGTACAGCAGGGAGTTAAGGCAGACCGGCACGTAATGAATGATGTCGACGCTGAACGGGCCGAACCGGTTCGACGGATCGAAACCGGACTCGCGCATCGAACGATCGCCTTTGTAGAAGAGGGGAGTGAGCGCATCGCGGTCGCGGTCGTAGTACTCCGCGAGATCGTAGTCGGTGATCTTCTGCGTGCGGTAGTACTCACGCACCCGGTCGTAATGCGTGCGCCCGCGATCGTCGCGCTCGTCGCTGACCACCTCTGGCGACGGTCCTTCCCCGAAATCCCAGTAGCGTGAGAGCCCTGTCTCAGGTACCGCGTGCGGCCCGACCGTCCAGAAGCGATAATACGCCTCGACGGCGGGCAATGTCGATTTGAGCCACGCGCGGTCGGGTGTTTTGCGGTACACGCCCAGGATCATGCGGGTCAGAAATGGCGGCTGCGAGCGCGTCAGATAATAGGTCCGGTTCGCGTTGAGAATCGTGCCGTAATGCTCGATTTCGTATATGAAGTTCTCCACCATGTCGCGCGCGCGCTGTAGTTCGCCGTCCTGTAGCAACCCGACCTGGATGAAGTAACTGTCCCACCCGTACATCTCGTTGAAGCGGCCGCCCGGCACGACATACGGGCGCGGCAGATACAAAAGACCGTGATCCTTGATGTTCGGCAGATCGGCGGG
>JAIVJE010000250.1:1725-6199 GCA_020200195.1 Acidobacteriota bacterium
CCCGCCATGGTTCGGCCTTCGCGGCCGGATCTCGAAGTCGTGGGCGTATTCAACCCTGGAGTCACGCGTCACAACGCGGACGTTCTGCTACTGCTCAGAGTAGCCGAGGCTCCGCTGCGGCTCTCGCCGGGCCAGATTTCGGCTCCAATTTACAACGCGGCGTCTGGCCAACTCGAAGTGCAGCGGTGGGCGATCGATACCGAAGGGCTCGACGCGGCAGACCCAAGGATAATCAGCGTCAGGGGCCGCACATGGCTCACGTCTATCTCACACCTTCGCGTCGCACGCTCGAGCGACGGCATTCACTTCGATGTGGATCCAGCGCCCGCGCTCGCGCCCGCTACTGAGTTCGAGTCCTACGGGATCGAGGATCCGCGCATCACGCTTCTGGAAGGGACGTACTGGATCAACTACACCGCCGTTTCCGCCTACGGCATCGCGACCGCATTGGCATCGACTCTGGATTTTCGGACCTTCGAGCGGCATGGGATCATTTTTCCACCGGACAATCGGGACGTGACCATTTTTCCTGAGCGGATCGGCGGCCGATATGCCGCACTCCACCGGCCGATGCCCGCCGGTCTCGGGCAGCCTGCGATCTGGACGGCAACGTCTTCCGACTTGATCTCGTGGGGCGGCCATCGGCTCGTCGCCGCGGCACGCGAGGGAGCCTGGGACGATGCCAAGGTGGGCGGCGGCGCCGTTCCGTTCCGGGTGCGGGCAGGCAAAGAGGACGCCTGGCTGGCTGTGTATCACGGCGTGACCAGCTCGCCGGCCGAATATTCGCTCGGGGCCCTGCTGCTGGATGCGCGCCAGCCCTTCCGGGTGATTGGCCGCTCGCGCGAGCCGATCTTGCGGCCGGAGGCACCCTACGAGCGTGAGGGCTTCTTCGGCGGCGTCGTATTCACCTGCGGGCTGCTGGCTGATGACGATAGGATTCGTGTCTACTACGGCGCGGCTGACGGGGTGACCGCCCTCGCGGATCTGTCGCTGGACGACATTCTCAGCGGGCTGTCGTAATCGTGCCTTCAACCACTGCTCCGAAGTCCGTCGCGCAGTCACGCGAGCCGTTCGAGCTGGGCGTCAACTACTGGCCGCGACGGCACGCGATGTACATGTGGCGCGAGTGGGATCTTGCGGAGGTGCGGGACGAACTGGCTCAGATCGCCGGCATCGGCTTCGACACGGTTCGCGTGTTTGCGCTCACCGAGGACTTTCTCCCGCAGCCGCTGACCGTGGCCCCCGATATGGTCGCGCGGCTTGTGAGCATCGCCGGTGCCGCGAAAGACGCCGGTCTGAAGGTTGTGCCCACGCTGATCGTCCTGAACATGAGCGGGCACATATGGTGGCCAGCCTGGATGCTGGACGCTCACGGCCGTCCCGCGGATCTCTTTTCGGATCCCACGAGCCTGCGCTCCCAGGCGCTGCTCGTTGCCACGTGCGCGCACGCGCTGGCCGGCGACGCCGCGATCCGGGCTTTTGATCTGGCGAACGAGATCGATGATGCGCAGCGCCCGCAGTCGCGAGATGCCGGCTGGCTCTGGGCGTCACTGCTGGCCAACACGATCCGGCGCGTCGCCCCGGGCACCCCGATTCAGATCGGTGCGCACCTGCCGTCGCTGACGGACGCGAACAATATGCGCGTCGACGATCTGGCCGCCATCACGGACGAGGACGTGATGCACGCCTATCCGCTCTATTGCCAGGCGGCGCGCTCGTTCCTCGACTCAGCCCTGGTGCCCTTCGCCTGCGCGCTGACGGCCGGCCTCTCGGGAAGCCGCCGCGCCAGCCTGATGCAGGAGTGTGGGCTATGCACCGCCCCACCCGGAGCGCTGGGATACACAATCGTGGACGACTTTCTCGGACAGTCGCGCACCCAGTATCTGGCATCCGAAGACGAGGCGGCGCAGTACTACGAGGCGGTGCTCGAAGGCTTGGTCAGGACCGGGGCGGCCGGCGCGTATGCCTGGTGCTATGGCGACTACGACTCACGGCTTTTCGATCGAACACCGCTCGCAACCGCGGTGCGCGAGCGCACCTTCGGACTCGTTCGCGCGGACGGGCGCGAGAAGCCGGCGGCAACCGTTTTTCGCGAGTTCAGAAAACGCCGGGACGCCGGGTTGCTCGCACGGCGGCCCATTCCTCGAGTGCTGGATGTGAGCGCAGACGAGGGATAACATAGGGCCGGACGGCCGATGTCCTCCTGGTGGCAAGACCTGGTCTTCGGCGTGCGCACGCAGCTCAAGACGCCCGCGGTGACGCTGGCCGTCATCATCACGCTTGCTTTCGCGATCGCTGCCCTCAACGTCGCGTTCTCCCTGGTGAACAGCTTCTTCATCCGCCCCTTGCCTGTCGAGGCGCCGGAGCGTCTCGTGCGCATCTACAGCAGCGTCGCCGGCGGCATGCAGTACTTCACCGTGTCGTACGCGGATTATGCGGACATACGCGAGTTGAGCACTGTGTTTTCCGGCGTCGTCGTCGAGGCGCCCGTGGCGGTGAGCCTCCGTGCGTCGGGTGCAAACGAACGTGTGTGGGGAGAACAGGTTTCTGGCGACTACTTCTCCGTGCTGGGCGTCAGGCCTGCGTACGGTCGCTTCTTCGCGCCCGAGGAAGCCGGCCCGCCCGGCGGCCACTCGGTGATCGTACTCAGTGATGGACTCTGGCTGCGGCGATTTGGTGGAAGTCGCGACGTGCTCGACGAGACGGTCCTGATCAACGGAGAGCCCTGCAGAGTAATCGGCGTCGCGCCGGAGGATTTTCGTGGCGTTACGCTGGGGGTCCGACCGGAACTGTGGCGGCCCGCTTCCGGAGACCAGAATCAACGCGGCGGTTTTGGCTTCTTCGCGATGGCACGCCTGCAGCCTGGCGTCACATTGGATCAGGCGGCGTTGGCGCTTGATCTGCTCGCGAGGCAGCTGCAGCAGTCTTATCCGGCTAGCAATCGAGGCGTGCGCTTCGCCGTGCTGGCCGAGTCCGCCGGTCGGGTGCATCCGATGGCTCGCGGGAGCATTCTGGGCTTCTCCGCGATCATGGTGGCGGTTACGACGCTGCTCCTGCTGCTCGCGTGTGCCAGCGTCGCGGGTGTATTACTGGTCCGCGCCGTATCGCGTCGCCGGGAGATAGGAGTGCGGATCGCCCTGGGAGCCGCGCGCGGCCGCATCGTTCGTCAGTTCTTGATCGAAAGCGCCGCGCTTGCCGCTCTCGCCGGCACTGCTGGCCTGGTTCTCGCCTGGATCGCGTCGAGAGTTCCCAGTGGGATTCAACTCCCGACGCGCGTTCCGCTTTCCGTCGACTTCGGGCTCGACGGCCGCGTGCTGCTCTTCAGCCTCGTGGTCACTGTTCTGACCGGCGTGCTGTTCGGACTGGCGCCGGCGTTCGAAGGGTCCCGGTTCGATCTGGTGGCAATGATGAAGACCGGGCCGGTTTCCAGCCGGCGAGGGTCATGGCTGCGGAGCGCGCTCGTTGCCGGGCAGGTGGGACTCGCGATGGCCCTGCTCATCGCCGGCGGGTTATTCCTGCGGAGCCTCCAGAACGTTCACCGCCTCGACATCGGCTTCGACCCTCGAGGCGTCGTGATGACGGCGGCAGATCCAGGGCTGCACGGATATTCCCTGGCAGACGCGAGGCAATTCTGGCGTCGGGCTTCCGACCGCATCACTGCACTACCGAACACCGAATCGGTGAGTCTCGCGAGCACAGTCCCGTTCCATCTGGACATTCAGCAGATCTCCATGGGTCCTGAACGCTATCAGCCACCGGCGGAGGGTGGATGGCCTTCGATCGACGTCGCGACGGTCGACTCGGCCTATTTCAGGACCATGGGCATTCCACTGCTGGAGGGACGGGACTTCAGCGAACGCGACACTGAGGCGTCTCCGGCGGTTGTCATAGTGAACGACGTGCTCGCGCGGCGTTTCTGGCCTGGCACGGGTGCCGTGGGCAAGCGGGTGGCGACAAGCGATGGTCGACAGTACGAAGTGATCGGCGTGGCCAGGCGAACCAAGCACCTGACTATCGGCGAGGATCCCAAACCCTACGTTTATTTTCCCTGGCGGCAAACCGACGGGCGAGCGATGACGATTCTTGTTCGCGGCACAGGCGACCCCGGCAGCTTGCTTCGTCAGGTCCGAGACGCGTTGCACGCGACAGACCCGACCCTGCCCCTCTACAACGTCATGACGATGGCCGAGCACGTGGCGATGGCGCGGGCGCCTGCCACGAGCGGCACGACGGTGCTCGGTATCATCGCGTTACTCGCGCTGACCCTGGCGTCATTGGGTCTGTACGGCACGATAGCTCAGACGGTGGGCCGGCGCACGTACGAGATCGGCGTGCGACGCGCGCTCGGCGCGCAGGGACGCGACGTCGTGTTGCTAGTCGTAAAGCAGGCGATGCTTATCGCCGTGTGTGGGCTGGCCGGCGGCGCGGCGCTGGGTTTCGCGGGCTCGCGCCTCCTGGCCGGACTGCTATATGG